>CAYOUP010000133.1:0-8922 GCA_964407125.1 uncultured Hyphomicrobiaceae bacterium
TGATCCGCTTCCTGGTCGTCTCGGTCGCCTTCTACGGCATGTCGACCTTCGAAGGGCCGCTGATGAGCGTGAAAGCGGTCAACTCGCTGTCGCACTATACCGACTGGACCATCGGCCACGTTCATTCCGGCGCACTGGGCTGGGTGGCCATGATCTCCTTCGGCGCGATCTATTGCCTCGTCCCCTGGCTGTGGAAGCGCAAGGATCTGTACTCCATGCGTCTGGTCGAATGGCACTTCTGGGTCGCGACTGTCGGCATTCTGCTCTACATCACCGCCATGTGGGTATCGGGCATTACACAGGGTCTGATGTGGCGTGCCTATGACAACCTCGGCTTCCTGCAATATTCCTTCGCCGAGACCGTCGATGCCATGCATCCCTACTACGTGATCCGTGCAATCGGCGGCGTGCTCTTCATCATCGGAGCTCTGATCATGGTCTACAACCTCTGGATGACCGTTCGGAGCGCGGAGGCTGAAGAAGGTGTGCCGGCCGGCGATAGCGAAACAGTCCGTCCAGTGCCAGCCGAATAAGGGACAACGATCATGAAATTCTCTAATGGCATTTTTGAAAGACACTCGATTCTTCTGACGGTCGGAATTCTGATCGTCGTCGCTATCGGTGGGCTCGTCGAAATCGTGCCGCTCTTTTGGATCGGCTCGACGATCGAAAAGGTCGAAGGCATGCGTCCCTATACGCCGCTTGAGCTGGCGGGACGCGATATCTACCGCCGCGAAGGCTGTTATAACTGTCACAGCCAGATGATCCGTGCATTGCGCGACGAAGTCGAGCGGTACGGCCATTACAGTCTTGCCGCGGAAAGCATGTACGACCACCCGTTCCAGTGGGGATCGAAGCGCACGGGCCCGGATCTGGCCCGCGTTGGTGGTAAATATTCCGATGATTGGCATGTTGCGCATATGACCGATCCGCGTAGCGTCGTACCGGAATCGATCATGCCCGGCTATCCTTTCCTGGCCGAACGCACGCTCGACTATAACGATATTGCAGAGCGTCTGGCGGCAAATCAGTTGGTTGGTGTTCCCTACACGGATGAAATGATTAAAAACGCCAAGGCCGATCTCGAAGCTCAGGCGGTCGCCGATTCTGACGGCGCGTCCGATCTTCAAGCCCGTTATCCAAAGTCGCAGGTACGCACTTTCGACGGAGATCCATCAACGGTAACGGAACTCGACGCCCTGATTGCCTATCTGCAAATGGTCGGCACGCTGGTCGATTTCGCCAAGTTCGATGCCTCCGGCCCCAATCTGAGATAGGCGGTACACATGGCTTATGAGGAAGTGAGAGGAATTGCCGGCATTGCAGGCATGTTGCTCTTCATCATCCTGTTCGCGGGAGTGCTGATCTACACCTTCTGGCCAGGAAACAGAAAGCGTTTCGAACACGCCAGATATATTCCGTTGGAAAACGATCCCGACGCAGATTCCAGGCTCTGGAACCAAGCAGAGGACGAGAGCATATCGAGAGGCGAAAATGGCCGCTAACAACGAAATTGACAACGTATCCGGCATTGAGACAACCGGCCATGAGTGGGATGGCATCAAGGAACTGAACCACCCTCTGCCGAAATGGTGGCTCTACGTGTTCTATATCACGATCATCTGGTCGATCGGCTATTGGGTAGCCTATCCGGCCTGGCCGATGGTCTCCGGCTATACCAAAGGGGTTCTTGGCTACAGCCAGCGCGCCACGGTACAGCAAAACATAGAAGAGGCGCGGGCCGCACAGTCAAAATTCAACAGCGCAATAGATCAGTCCTCGCTGGACGACATCCAATCCAAGCCGGAGCTTCTGCAATTCGCCATTGCCGGTGGGAGGGCGGCTTTCGGCGACAATTGCGCGGCATGCCATGGACGCGGCGCGCAGGGCTCCAAAGGCTTTCCAAACCTCAATGACGATGACTGGCTGTGGGGCGGCTCGCTGGATGCAATTCATCAGACCCTGCTCTACGGTGTCCGGGCGAACAATGATGAAACCCGGATTAGCGACATGCCGCGTTTCGGCATCGACCAGATGTTGACCGATGAGCAGATTTCAGAAGTCGCCGAATATGTCCTCTCCATTGCCGGACTGGACCATGACGCCGCAGTCGCCGGGCGCGGCCAGACGATCTTCGCGGAAAATTGTGCCGTCTGCCATGGTGAGGATGGTAAAGGCAACACGGATCTCGGCTCGCCGAATCTGACCGATGCGATCTGGCTTTACGGTTCGGACAAGGAATCCATCGTTACGAGGATCAAAACTGGCGGCGGCGGCGTTATGCCTGCCTGGTCAGGAAGGCTCAACGAGAATATCATCAAAAAGCTGACGCTTTACGTCCACTCGCTCGGTGGCGGACAGTAAGCCCGGCTTTTGGATCATGCCTTAACGAGGGAGACGCTGCGCGGGCACGAGAGCGGGTAGCTTGGCCCGGCGCAGCCTTTTGGAGTCGCTTATGACAGTGCAAGCGCACATCGCAAAGGCAGACGAGACAGCCCCCGGACAGGAAGCGGCTCCGGGCATTCCGCGCTCTGCGGCCGAGCCGGTCAATGCCAGTACCGGACGCCAGCTTTATGCTGGGCGCGAGCCGATCTATCCCAAGCGGGCCCATGGAAAATTCCGCTTGATCAAATGGATCGTCCTGGCTGGCACACTGGGCATCT
This sequence comes from uncultured Hyphomicrobiaceae bacterium, assembly GCA_964407125.1. Taxonomy (GTDB): domain Bacteria; phylum Pseudomonadota; class Alphaproteobacteria; order Rhizobiales; family Rhodomicrobiaceae; genus JAHQVI01. The sequence continues at coordinate 2,664 of CAYOUP010000133.1, forward strand.
ATTATCTTCTGCCCTGGTTACGCTGGGACCGCGGCCCCAATCTGCCGGATCAGGCTTTTCTCCTGGATTTCGCTCATCAGCGCCTCTACATGTTCGGCATTGAGATCTGGGCGCAGGAGCTGTATTTCATCACGGGCCTCCTGATCGTCAGCGCGCTGGCCCTGTTTCTCGTTACCGCGCTCGCAGGACGTGTCTGGTGCGGCTATACCTGCCCGCAGACGGTCTGGACCGATCTGATGATCGCGGTCGAGCATTTCTGGCAAGGGGACCGCAACTCCCGCATGCGGCTTGCCAAACAGCATTGGAATTTCGAAAAGATCTGGAAGGTTGGCGCAACGCATATCTCCTGGCTGCTGATCGGGCTCGCAACGGGCGGCGCTTTTGTCTTCTATTTCCGCGACGCGCCGACCCTGATGATGGAGTTCATCAACTTCGAAGCCCCCTTCATCGCCTATCTGTTTCTCGGCATCTTTACTGCGACAACCTATGTCCTTGGCGGTATCGCGCGCGAGCAGGTCTGCACCTATATGTGTCCGTGGCCGCGCATTCAGGGCGCCATGTTCGATGCGGACAGTCTGCTGATTACCTATCGTGGCTATCGCGGCGAACCTCGGGGGCCGCACAAGAAAAATGAGCCCTGGGAAGGCCGGGGCGACTGCATCGACTGCAATCAATGCGTTGCCGTCTGTCCGATGGGCATCGACATCCGTCACGGACCGCAACTCGAATGCATCCAATGCGCGCTCTGTATCGACGCCTGCGATGAGATCATGACGAAGATCGGCCGTCCACCCAAGCTGATCGCCTATGACACATTCCGCAATCTCGACGCAGCGAGCCACGGCGATCGTGCGCGGATCCAGATCATTCGCCCACGGACGATCCTTTACAGCGCGGCGCTCGCACTGGTCGCCATCATCATGGCGTTTGCGCTGTCCGCCAAGAGCGTGCTCGACGTAAACGTCCAGGCAGATCGCAATCCGCTCTTTGTGAAGCTGTCGGACGGCAGCATCCGCAACAGCTATACGGTGCGCATTCTGAACAAGCTCTATGAGACCCGAACATACAGTCTGAGCATTGAGGGCCTGCCCCAGGCGAAGTTCTCTATTCTCGGGATGGAAAACGGCACGGCATTGGAAATCGACGTTTCGCCAGACAACCTGCGAACGCTGAAAGCTTTCGTAACCCTGCCGCCCGAGGCAACCAAAACGATTGAAGACGGCCATGTGCCATTTGCCTTCGTCGTGCGCGATCTGGCGGACGGTACACAGACCAGCCGTGAAACTGCCTTCAGAGGTCCTGACGAATGACTGTGATTACCATGAAAGAGCTGACCGGCCGCCACGTCCTGATTGCACTGTTTGGTTTCTTCGGCACGATGTTGCTTGCCAACGGCATATTTCTCTATTTCGCCCTGAGTACCTTCAGCGGGTTGGACAATCCGAACGCCTATCAGGAAGGCGTGGACTACAATGACCGGATCGAAGCCGCGCACAGACAGACGGCACTCGGCTGGGCGCATAAGGTCACGCTGACGAAAGACGGGCGGCTGGAGTTGTCGATCAATGATAAGACCGGGGACGCTGTTTCCGGCCTGAGGATCAGCGGCACGATCGAGCGTCCTGCCTCCGACCGCTTCACGTACAAGCTGGAGTTTAAGGAGACCGGCCTCGGTCTTTATACGGCACAGGTGGAAAACATTGATGTCGGCACCTGGATTGTCGCCTTGGCGGCGGCGAAATCCGGCTCCGACGCGGATGTCTTGTATCGTCTGAAAGAACGCCTATGGCTCAAGCCGAACTGATTGCCGGGCCTATCTCGGATCGTGCTTCGCAGACGGAAGAGACTGGCCGGCTGCGTTCCGTCACGCTGACCGTAGAAAATATGAACTGCGGCGGCTGCATGCGTAAGGTCGAAAAAGCGCTGATGGCCGCGCCGGGGGTTGCTTCCGCCCGCGCGCATCTCTCCGCCAAACGCGTTGCGGTCGGCTTCGATGAGGAGCGCACCGATTCTGAAAGCCTGATCGTGGCGCTTGGTGCAGCGGGTTACACCGCCGCCGAACTGGTCACCGATACGTCCGATGCGGATCAAAAGCGCAACCGGGATTTCCTCGCGCGTCTTGCCGTTGCGGGCTTTGCGGCTGCCAATGTGATGCTGCTTTCCGTTTCGGTTTGGGCATCGGGTACGGATGGCATGGAACCGGCGACGCGGAGCCTGTTTCACTGGATCTCCGCCCTGATCGCCATGCCCGCCATTGCCTATGCGGGTCAGCCCTTTTTCCGCTCCGCCATGCAGGCGCTCAAGGCGCGCACGCTGAATATGGATGTGCCCATCTCTCTGGCCATTCTGCTGTCGGCAGGCATGAGCCTGGCGCAAACCATGCGCGGCGGCGAGGATGTCTATTTCGATGCCAGCGTGACGCTCCTGTTCTTTCTGCTCGTCGGGCGCTATCTCGATCAGCGCATGCGCACCCGCGCGAAGGGAGCGGCGCAGAACCTTCTGAAAATGCGCGCCAGGACAGCGACGATTGTACAGCCGGACGGCTCCAGCGAGACGATAGCGTCTGCCGCTCTCGTGCCCGGTATGCAGATCGCCGTTGCTGCGGGAGAGCGCTTTCCCGCCGACGGTCTCGTTCACAGCGGATTGTCGGAGGCCGATGAAAGCCTCTTGACCGGCGAGAGTGCGCCGCGCGCCTTAATGCCGGGTGAGGAGGTCTTCGCGGGCACGGTCAATCTTGGCGCACCCGTCGTTTTCGAAGCCACGAAAACGGAGGGCGACACGCTCCTTGCCGAGTTGACGCGTCTGATGGAATCGGCGGAACAGGCGAGAGGCCGCTATGTCCGTCTTGCCGACCGCGCCTCGCAGCTTTATGCGCCCGGCGTGCATCTGCTTTCCGCCGGAACATTTCTCGGCTGGATGATTGCGGGAGCCGGTTGGGAAAGTTCGCTGATGATCGCCATTGCGGTACTCATCATCACCTGCCCCTGTGCGCTTGCTCTTGCCGTCCCGGCGGTGCAGGTGGCGGCTGCCGATCGCCTGTTCGCAAAGGGTGTGCTGGTCAAAGCGCCGGACGGGCTGGAACGGCTTTCCGAGATCGACACCGTGATTTTCGACAAGACCGGCACCCTGACCTACGGCCAACCCGTCCTCACCAATGCGGATGAAATCGACGATGAAACATTGCGGGCAGCAGGTTCGCTCGCGGCACTCAGCAAGCACCCTTATGCCCTTGCCGTTACCGTAGCAGCGCGGGTGCGCTTCGATTCAGTGACATCGCCGGAGGGTGTCGAGGAAGAGGCCGGACACGGCTTGAAACTGATGACGCCAGAGGGAGAGGCACGGCTTGGATCCGCGGCATGGTGCGGTATCGCCGAGCCGTCCGCGCAATCAGCGTCGCTCTATTATTTGGCGCCGGACAAGAAGACAACCGCGTTCACCTTTTCCGACAGGCTGCGTTCTGATGCGACCGAGGTCATCCGCGAGCTGAAAGAAGCGGGCTTTCATGTCGAGATCATGTCGGGCGACCGTGCGGAAGCCGTCGAACCGGCTGCACGCGATCTCGGCGTCAACGAATGGCTGGCACGCTGCCAGCCGCAGGAGAAGATCGCGCATCTGAAAAAGCTCGCCGCATCCGGACGCAAGGTTCTGATGATCGGCGACGGGCTTAACGACGCTCCCGCTCTCGCTGCCGCTCATGCCTCGCTTGCGCCAGCGTCCGCCGCCGATATCAGTCAGATGGCTTCGGACGCGATCTTCCAGGGTAACGCCTTGCAGCCGGTCATAGATCTGCTGGCGACGGCGCGGCGCGCCCAGCGCATGGCGTTCGAGAATTTCGGAATTTCGCTGGCGTATAATATGGTCTTCATCCCCCTCGCTATCGCCGGTCTTGTCACGCCTCTGATCGCCGCTATCGCGATGTCAACCTCTTCGGTTTTTGTAACGGCCAATGCCCTGAGGCTGCACGCAATCAAGCTGAGGCTGTGCCGATGACGGCTCTAGCCTGGCTGATACCGGTTGCCTTGTTCCTGGGTCTGCTCGGTCTCGGCGCCTTTATCTGGGCGCTGCGTTCCGGCCAGTTCGAGGATCTTGAAGGCGCAGCCTATCGTGCGCTGGAGGACGATGACGATGAACCGGGCATTGTGCCAGGCAAGCGCGGCGATGAATCAGACGTAAACTGAAAGCCGATCGGCCACTTCATCTGTCCCGGTCACGACGGCTCGGCCACTTCGTCCACCACATCGATGATCTCCCTGTAGGCGTGCCAGCTTGCATGACCGATCAGGGGAAAGAGCACAATAAGCCCTATACATAATGTGACGATGCCGACAGCCATGAATGCGGCAATCAACACAGCCCAAAGCGCCATCGGCTTGAAATTCAGCAAGGTCGCATTGAGGCTGGCGATTACGGCAGAGCTTACTCCAACCGGGCGGGAAATCAGCATTGGCGCCGAGATTACCGAAATCGAGAATACGACAACCGCAAGACAGGCGCCTGCAATCGTGCCGACTATGAGCATTGTAACGCCATGCCAAGTGAAGAGCAGGCGCGGGATGAATTCGTCTATGGGCGGGAACGGCCGATCGCCGAAAAATATCATGAAGAGGAGAAAGGCAAGCTCGACCCAGATCATGTAAAGGAGCGCCAGACCCAACCCGAGAAGCGCAAGCTGGTCCAGCGAACGAAATCCGGCAAAGACGACATCGCCGAATTCCGGCTTGAGACCGAGCGCACGCTGCCGGCTTACCTCATAAAGCCCGACAGCGAGGATCGGGCCGATCAGCATGAAGCCTCCCCCCAGCGCCAGCATGGCCGATTGCCATCCCATCGAGCTAAGCCCGAACCACAAGCCGATCGCGATCATTGCGAAGACGGCCCCATAGACCAGGCCGACCTGCGGCATGGCGATGAGGTCGGACAATCCTGCGCTGAGCCAACGCCACGGCGCCTCCAGATCGACCCGCGAAATGCGGATCGTTTCCATCGCGCCATCGACACGATTAGCCTCCAAAGTGATGCTATGACTTGCCTGGTCATGTTGAATAGCATCGATCATAGGCAGTTCTCCCTAGCGCGGCGGTGATTCATTCGAATTCGTTTGTGTTACCGCCTCAGAACGCACAATTGCTCATCGCATGATAGCCTTGTTTTGCTTGTTATTCATGATGCAGGTCAAAACCGGAGCCCAAAACGTCTTTTTGTCGGCATAAACCTCCCTGAAGAAACACTCTGGTCATAGCAATCAGCAACACTTATATGCGTTTTGCCGTTGGTGAAAGATATCCTTCAATGCCAGCTTTTCTATCGCGCATTGCGCTGCTCATTCTCGCGATTGCGTTGATCATTACCGGCTTGATCGTCCTGCCCTTGCCTATCCCGTTTGGCGCACTCATGATCATGGTCGGTATGACCATACTGATTTCGTCAAATGACACGGCGGCTGGATGGATTCGGAAGTGGCGTGAACAAAATCCCCGCCTCAATAACCGGATATCGGTGCTTGAGAACCGCCTTCCTGACAAACTCGGCCAAATCCTTCGCCGCACAACACCGTAAACATGCCGGAACTCGCATTGGCCGTCATTTTGGAGAAGTCGATATAGGCGTTGCGGATCGGACTGGAAATCGGCACAACGGCTTCGCGGATAGCGGTAATGCGCATGACTTGGTCTCATTTAGCGGCTCTTGCGCAATCATAATCGGACGCCACTGTCCGAACCAGCCTTTCATCGGACCTGCCGTCTGATGCATAATCAATGCATACGCATCAACCGAAGGAACAAGGAATGATCGACCTCTATACATGGACGACACCGAACGGGCGCAAGGTCTCCATCATGCTGGAAGAGCTTGGCGTTCCCTACACCGTTCACCCGATCGACATCATGAAAGACGAACAGTTCGATCCCGCTTATCTGACAATCGCGCCCAATAATCGTATTCCGGCCATCGTCGATAATGAGACCGGCATCCATCTTATGGAAAGCGGCGCGATATTGCTGTATCTGGCGGAAAAATACGGAAAGTTCATGCCTGCAGGGGATGAACGCTGGCGCGCCATCGAATGGCTGATGTGGCAGATGGGCGGGCCCGGCCCCATGCTTGGTCAGGCCCATCACTTCCTGAGGTTCAATCGCGGAAAATCGGAATATGCGGAGGAACGCTACTCCAAGGAAGCGAAACGCCTGTACAAGGTTCTGAACACCCGGCTCAAAAGCCGCGACTATATTGCCGGGGAGGCAAAGGGTGAATATTCCGT
>CAYOUP010000134.1:0-8850 GCA_964407125.1 uncultured Hyphomicrobiaceae bacterium
CTAGACTTACATGATGCCTTAAACAATTGAGGCAATTGTAGGAAGGGATGATTTGTCGTGACGAAATTGAACGCAAACTTAAAGAGTTCAGCCCGCGCGTGGCGGCTGCGGTAGGATTACGTGCGGCTGCGCGTGTCTTGCCTGTCCTAGCGGTCAGACAAGCCAGGGATGAACCATTCGGTTATTGGACCAGTCGGGACCGATCAGACCATGTCCTGGCTATACTGCGATGCTACCAGGTGTCTTATTTTGGCAATAGCTTTGCGCAGATTGATTGCAACGGTGACACTGCCGCAAGTGCCGTTACTGCCGATGATTCCGCAGTCGCCTGCATCGGCGCCGACGTTAATGAGATCACCGCAGCTGCCGCCAACGTGGCTTCCTATGTCTCCTATGCTTCCTATACGGCCGCTGCCTCTGACACCGCCGCTATTACCGCCGCCGCCGCCGCTGACGCCGCTGCTGCTACGACCGCTGCCACCACTTCCGACGACGCCGCCTATATTGCTGCCGCTGACGCGGCTGCCTATGCCGCTTCCGCCTATGCCACTGAGGCCGCAATCGCCATTGCCCTGGAAGAAGATTTTGAGATCGCAAGGCACAACCACAAAGTTGTAACCTTGCTCGATACGCCGCTTTGGCCCAAAGGAATCCCGGATACGATTGAGGCACTTTGGAAGGCTTTAAGGAATGATCTTCGTTCCCTGCATGATACTTATGATATCTGGATTGACTGGTATCGGGATCGGCTGGACGGGTGGCCTTTAGATTTGGAACTGGAGCGCAAATGGGCCCTTCTGCCTCACGATGTTCTCGAGCTGTATCCAGCCGAGATAAACAAGCATCTGAAGATGCTGCGCAATGATCATTATCGCTCACAGAATGAGGATAAAGGTGATGCCATTGCGCCCGATTTACCTGAAAATCAGGAGCCGGGTTTTCAGTATGGACACGGTTCCGATGGCCGTATCGTGGTGCAACACAGTGGTCTTGCCACGCCGGACGACGCGGCTGAAATCGCTACGATGCAAGAAATACTGATCAAGGCGATTGATACTCTTGTCGCCATGACGAACAGTCCGAATGAGTTGGCATGGGTCGGGGATATTGCGACTCTCTATCTCGATGCAATCACGGCTGAGGGGCCGCCTATTGATGACATTTATGGCTATGGCACCTGGCTGGAAAATGCTTATGAAGGCGTAAAGGCTCAAATCGCGACCGAAGATTATCCCGATCTTGCCCACTCCACTACCGCTTTGATCAATACAGTGATCGCAATACACGGCCCGTTGGTTGCATCAACCGAGCGTGGCCAGATCTTGATCGGCCGCGCACGTGATTTCGCTGATAATCAGGTCGATACAGCTACCTACAAGCTCAAGGCGCAAGAATTTGCTCAGGCAGTCAGCTGCGCCAATGATGCTGTCACGGCAGACGTCCGCAAGCAGATCAGGCTGGCGAATGACAATATTAGCTGCGGTCCGCATCCCTATCGCTCCACTGAAACGGCGCGCACAGCCAATGAAAATTTGTTACTCACCAGTGCAAAAAGACTGATCTCCGGGATTGAGTCAGGAGCCGCAGACTCCATTTCCGGTGCTGCGACCGTAGTTGACACGCCTGTAAAATTGTACGCCATCAAAACGTTCTTCATCACCAATATGTTGATATTGCGGGAATTTGCGATCATTCCCGGTTTCGAAATACGCTGGCTGCCGCCTTTCCTGAATTGGCTGGAAGCCCAGCACGTCCAGCATTCCGGACAATCCTACCGTGTCGAATAACCGGCTTTTGCGTCTTATCCCGATACATATAAAGACATGTTTATATGCTGTTGCCTTGATCGTGATGCGCCTTTATATAGATGGGCAAACCTCTCATCCCACTTAGCGACAGTAAAACAAGGCAGCCACATATGAACGATATGAGCCAGCACAAGGATTTCATCGTCAAGGATCTCTCCCTTGCCGAATGGGGCCGCAAGGAACTCGACATTGCCGAAACGGAAATGCCGGGCCTGATGGCCGCGCGCGAGGAGTACGGGGCCTCGCAGCCGCTGAAGGGCGCACGCATTGCAGGCAGCCTGCATATGACCATCCAGACTGGGGTGCTGATCGAAACGCTTCAGGCGCTGGGCGCGGATGTGCGTTGGGCGTCCTGCAATATCTTCTCGACGCAGGACCATGCTGCTGCCGCAATCGCCGCAACGGGCACGCCGGTCTTCGCTGTAAAAGGCGAAACGCTCGAAGACTATTGGGACTATGCCGACCGCATATTCGAATGGCCGGGCGGGGAGACGGCGAATTTGATCCTCGACGATGGCGGTGACGCGACGCTGCTCGTCAATCTCGGCGCTGAGGCGGAAACCGATCCGTCCGTGCTCGCCAGTCCCGGCAATGAGGAAGAAGCCGCGCTGTTCGCCACGATAAAGAGGCGGCTGGAGAAAACGCCGGGCTGGTATTCCAAGGTGAAGGCCAATATTCGCGGCGTCTCGGAGGAAACCACGACCGGCGTGCTGCGCCTTTACCAGATGGAGAAGAAGGGCGAGCTGTCCTTCCCGGCGATCAACGTCAACGACAGCGTGACCAAATCCAAGTTCGACAATAAATATGGCTGCCGCGAGAGCCTCGTTGACGGTATCCGCCGTGGCACCGATGTGATGATGGCGGGCAAGACGGCAGTCGTCGCAGGTTATGGCGATGTCGGCAAGGGCTCTGCCCTATCTTTGCGCGGTGCAGGTGCACGCGTGGCCGTCACCGAGATCGACCCGATCTGCGCACTTCAGGCGGCGATGGACGGTTTCGAAGTCGTCACCATGGAGGAAGCCGCGCCGAAAGCGGACATTTTCGTTACCGCAACCGGTAACAAGGACGTGATCACGATCGATCATATGCGCGCCATGAAGGACATGGCGATCGTCGGCAATATCGGTCATTTCGACAATGAAATTCAGGTCGGCGCACTGCGGAACATGAAGTGGACGAACGTCAAGCCGCAGGTCGATCTGGTCGAGTTTCCAGACGGCAAGCGTATTCTGATGCTGTCAGAGGGCCGCCTGCTCAATCTCGGCAATGCGACCGGCCATCCCAGCTTCGTTATGAGCGCCAGCTTCACCAACCAGGTGCTCGCTCAGATCGAGCTGTGGAAGTATCACGACAAATATGAAAACAAGGTCTACACGCTGCCCAAGCATCTCGACGAGAAGGTCGCACGGCTACATCTGGATAAGCTTGGCGTGACGCTGACCAAGCTGACGGCGGAACAGGCCAGCTATCTCGGCGTGGAGGATACCGGACCGTTCAAATCCGATCATTACCGCTATTAACGCCGGGCATAAGAACGTATTTCCGAGTTTTCAAAATCCCCGCCTTGCGCGGGGATTCGTTCAAAGAAGCATTCCCCGCCAGCGGGGAATTAACTTTCTGTATGATTATTGTTCAAATTAATTTCTTATTGCGGCATTATCGTAGTCTGCTAGATGGGCTATTGATCTGTTGCCGATGAGCTACGCTAAAGCCCGGTTTGCTTGATTTGCCGGGTTAAAATATGCGTTTCACGCGACTGGAAGCGTGAATTCCCGTCCATTCCAGACCGTTTTTGGGGAAACGGTTCGCATCGGCTTCAGCTTTGCGTTTGGGAGCGCGAAACATGACACATTGGGTCTTGTTCGGCCGGGTATTCGCTACCGTCAGCCTGTTCCTTTCCGCATGCATCGTCATCTCTCATCCTGTCCATGCGGCCGATGGCTGGCGGATCGTCGAAATTCATCCCAAAGGCCGCGTACATCTCCGCCAGCACGCAACGAGCCGGTCCCGAATTCTCGCTTACATCCCCGGCGATGCGCGTGGACTGAAACGGCTCGGCTGTCAGGGCAAATGGTGCAAGACGGTCTTTCGCGGCAAGACAGGCTGGGTTTTCAAACGCTATCTTGCTCCTGACCGGACGGCGCGGCATGGCTCGAAACAGCAGGCCAATGTCGTAAAAGACCTTGTCGATCTCGACCAGCGCGATATGGCGGCCCTGTCGGAAGCCAAGAAATTTCACGTTTTCAATCCGGCAGGCAAGAGGGTATCGGTCTACGCCTTTCCCAGTGAGACACTGCCGATCGCAGGACACCTCAATGACGGCATAAACAGCGTCGAGGGGCTCGGCGCCTGCGTTAAAGGCTGGTGTTATGTTCGCTCGGGGCCGCTGATAGGCTGGCTTCCCGCACTGATCCTGGTGCCGGCTCATGAAGGTGCCGGGGATAATAGCGAAACCACCGCCTCGATCGCCGCGGCGCTTGCCCAGCCAGATCATCAGAAAGAACAGGCGCTCAACAACACGATCAACACGGCAACGCAGGCTTCTCCGAATACGGCGGAAAAAACCGCCCCGCTGTTTTCGGACGCAGGAAACAAGTATTATAGCCTGGCCGGGCTTGCGGGAAGGGAGACGCTGCCGATCCGCTCCGAGCCCAGCGATCGCTCCAGTATAGTGGGCCGCATTGAACAGAACGAACACCGGATCGAAGGCCTGAAGAACTGTTCGGGCAAATGGTGTCTTGTCCGGGTAGAGGGTATACGCGGCTGGATCGAAAGGCGTCACCTCGCCGACCCTGAAGTCGCGGGCTCGCAAATCTTCAAAGTGACGGGGCGTCCGCTCTGGTCCCCGCTCGAAGTCGTCGATCAGCCGGGGAGAAAAGCCAATGTGGTGGGCGAAATCCCCTCTTATGCAACCGGCATCGTCCCGATTGGCGGATGCGACGAGAAGATCTGCCACGTGCGGTATCTGGGGCTTGCGGGATGGGTTGACGGCAAACATCTGACGCCGCAGCAGTAGAAACAGCAAGACACGGCTTTACCGCCACCCGAGACATCTGCGCCTCAGCGATATTCCGGGTTCGGATGATCAAAGTCGCAGCCCGCATCCCACAGTTTGCGCTGATTGCCGTGGGCCGGAATACCGCCCGCCTCGTTCAGCATCCGCGCCATGTGCATCAAATTCCATGTCATGAAGGTCGTGTTCCGCTGGGTGAACTCGTTCTGCGGCCCGCCCGATCCTTCATCGCAATAGGAAGGCCCCGGCCCCGCTTCACCGATCCAGCCGCAATCCGCCTGCGGCGGGATCAGATAGCCGATATGCTGAAGCGAATAGAGAATGCTCATGGCGCAATGCTTGATGCCGTCCTCATTGCCGGTGATGATGCAGCCGCCCACCTTGCCGTAATAGGCATATTGCCCCGCATCGTTGGTCTGACCTGACATCGAGTAAAGCCGCTCGATGACCTGCGTGCAGACCGACGATTTATCGCCGAGCCAGATCGGCGAGCCGATAACGAGAATGTTCGCCGCTTTCACCTTTTCGTAGATTGCAGGCCAGTCGTCGCGGTCCCAGCCATGCTCGGTCATATCCGGATAGACGCCGGACGCGATCTGATGATCGACGGGGCGTAACATCTCGGTCTCAACGCCATTGGCGTCCATGATCGCCTTAGAGACTGCTATCAAGCCTTCCGTATGCGACAGATCCGGCGATTTCTTCAGCGTGCAGTTGAGAAACAGCGCTTTCAGTCCGGTAAAATCCCAAGAGCTTTCGCGGCACATCGCCTGTTGTTTTTCGCTCAGCATTTATCGTCTCCTGTTCATGTCGCGCGAAGACCACCCTGCCCCAAACTACCATAGTGCAATGTGGAAAAGCCGCATGGTTCGGATTTGACTGGAAAAAATGTGCAATTGTCTGGACATGCAGATAAAGTTCTGCTTTTGTTCCTATTGTTTCAACGGAGACCTCTGCGACAACAAGAACACTGGCCATGGCTGACGCCTCGAACAAGCCCCTGCGCTATCTGTTTATCGACTTCAACAGCTATTTCGCCAGCGTTGAACAGCAGGAAAATCCGTTGCTGCGTGGCCGCCCGGTGGCTGTTGCGCCGGTGATGAGCGACACGACTTGCGCCATTGCCGCCAGCTATGAAGCCAAGCACTACGGCATCCGCACCGGCACAAAGATCGCGGACGCGAAAAAGCTCTGTCCCGATCTTCTCGTCGTCCCGGCCCGCCACGAGCTTTATGTCGATTATCACCACCGGCTGATCGAGGAGATCGACCGGCACATCCCCATCCACAAGGTCTGGTCCATCGACGAGATGGCCTGCAAGCTCGACCGCATCGAGGCGTCGCCGGGCGCTGCTTCCGATCTGGCGCGGCGGATCAAATCCGGCATCGCGGAACGCATCGGCGCTCACGTCAGAAGCTCCATCGGCCTTGCGCCCAGCAGCCTGCTCGCCAAGATCGCGACCGACATGGAGAAGCCGGACGGCCTCGTGATCCTGCGCAGCGAGGATTTGCCGGGCCGCCTGCTGGAACTGGAGCTGATGGACCTACCCGGCATCGGTTCGCGCATGGGCGAGCGTCTCGGCAAGTCAGGCATCAAGTCCGTTGCCCAGCTCTGGGAGCTGTCGCCGAAACAGGCGCGCGCCATCTGGGGCAGCGTCGGCGGAGAGCGGTTCTGGTATGCGCTGCACGGCTTCGACATTCCCGATCTGCAAACCCAGCGCAGCGTGATCGGCCACAGCCGGGTTCTCGATCCGGACAGCCGCGCCGCACACAAGGCGCGGTTCGTCGCGCGCACGCTGACGCTGAAAGCAGCGTTGCGTCTGCGCCATTACGGGCTGGCGGCGGGCGGATTCATGCTGGCCGGCGACAAATGGGAAAAAGGCTGGGCGAGCCATGTCCGTTTCCCGCCGACGCAGGACAGTTTCGTCTTTCTTCGCTGGCTCGATGCAATGTGGCCGGGGCTGGTCGCCAAGGCCGGACGGCGGGCGAGCTTCCGCCATGTGCAGATCGGGCTGTTCGACCTTGTTCCGGCGACCGAGCGTCAGCACGACCTGTTTTTGCGAGCCGATTGCGAAAGCTCCGACGCCCACCGTTTCGAAGATCTCTGGGGCATCATCGACAAGGTCAACGATCAGTACGGCCATGACACGCTGACTCTCGCCTCGCAGCTCGGCCAGAACCTGCAATATGCCGGAAGCAAGATCGCCTTCAGCCGCGTTCCCGACCGTTTCGAATTCCAGCAATCGCAACTGGAGACCGCTGAGGCACGCCGCGCGGCGATACGGATGCAAAGGGCGATCAAGCCGAGGGCGTCTGCCGGTTGGGGGCGGCCCGTGCTGGTGGAAGGTTGAACATGGCGGAAATGAGCCGTATTACTGCGCAGCCGCTGAACCGGACTGAATTGAAAACAGGTCGCTATGCCCTCAATCAACCCGGATACCAGATCTTGCGCGGATCGTTGCCTGCCCGCACATAGGTCCACGCATCCTCGATCAGCGTCTTGAGGTCATATACGGGACGCCAACCGAGCTTCAGCCGCGCCTTGTTGTTATCCAGCCAGTTGCTGAAGAAACCGGTTGGGATCTCGACCGCCGAATATCCGCGCGTGTCTGTCAGATATTTAGCGACACGGCCGTAATCGACAGGCTCGTTCATCGCAATGTTGAACAATTGCCGCTCGGCGGCCGGGTTGTCGATTGCCGCAAAGATGGCGCTCACGACATCGGAGACATGCACGAAGTTCCGCTTCAGGGAAGCCCCGCTCCTGTCCAGCATCAGCGGCACGGCCTTTTGCTCCGCCAGTCGCGCAACTTCAGCTTCGGGTAAAAGCTCGGTCCAGGGCGGCCCTCCGAACTGGCCCTCACCGAAAGTCAGCGCGTAGCGGAAATCATCCTTTTCCATGATCCAGGGCGCCCGCAAACAGCAACCATTGAGTCCATACTGGATCTGGTATTGTTCGAGCATGACCTCTTCGATGACTTTCGTGAGCGCGTAACAGCCTGGATAGGCGCGGCGCGGCGAGGTCTCGGTCACCGGGCTGTCATAGCCATGGAAAATATGTCCAACGGAACAATCGCCGCCGATCAGTATGAACTGACGGGCGGTGGGCGAAGCGCGGAAGGCCTCCAGCAGTTGGAACATGCCCTTTACGGCAACATCCATGACCAGATCGGGCGATTCCTTGACCGCCGCCATGTGGATGACATGGGTAACGCCGGACATCGCCTGTTCGACGACGCCGCGATCCGACAGCGACCCTTTGACGACGGTCGTGCGATCATGAGGCGCAAGCTCTCGATTGTTGCACAGGGCGACCACGTGAGAATTTGCGAATTGCTCATCTGCAAGGAAAGCTGGCAGGAAATTGCTGCCGAGCTTTCCCGTCGCCCCTGTTAAAAGCACTTTCATCATCTCTCTCCGAACTAATAATGATAATATTACCTGATAATAATATTATAAGAAGTGAGTTCGAAAGAAAAAAATAACACTGTTTTGCGTTCGGCAAGGGCTGCTTCACTATGATTATCGTGAGACCGTCTTCCTTCCTGTCAAAGCGGCAGGGCAGAATCTCACCAGTAGAGCAGCAATAGGCCATCCGGATTTAAGGGTCCGATCCCAATTAAACATCCGCAGATCAATGACGGTATAGGTGAATATTAAGGGGAACGCATGTGCGGGAGGTTTACGCAGAAAGACAAGGATTTACCAGAACTTGATACGGCTCCCGGCGAGGTGGAAACAGACCATCGCCCTCGCTATAACGGCGCGCCGAGCCAGGATTTCTGGGTTATCCGCCGCCATCCGGAAACGGGCGAATATCGCAGCGACCGGCTGGTCTGGGGCCTTATCCCGCATTGGGTGAAAGAGCCGAATGGCGGGCGCAAGCCGATCAATGCCAGGGCCGAAACCATTGCGAAACTGCCGAGTTTCCGGTCGGCTTACGCCAAGCGGCGCTGCATCATACCGGTGAACAACTTCTTCGAATGGCGCAGGACGAAGCCGCCGAAACAGGCTTATGCCATCGGCATGA
>CAYOUP010000135.1:0-8842 GCA_964407125.1 uncultured Hyphomicrobiaceae bacterium
CTTCAGCATACAGAAGGTTGACTTCAACTCGGCGCCCATCGCCAGGAGATCGGGGGCACTCTTGAAGCCGGACGGGAGTGTGATCGCGCCTGGTACATAGCCGCGCGCACGCCGCAGGACACGGGGTTCACCAGCCATGACGCGCACGACGGAATCATCAATGCGATTGGCGATCTCGCGGTCATGAAACAGCGCATAGTCGGCAATTGACGAAAGACGGCTCGTGACCTCGCGATCTTCCATAACCTGGGGTTCACCTGAAAGATTGCCGCTTGTCATTACGACAGGGCGGCTCATCCGGCGCAGTGCAAGCAGATGTAGCGGTGTGTAGGGAAGCATGAAGCCGAGCGTATCGAGATCTGGAGCAATGGCCTCGGGCAGCTTCATCTCACCATCTGCCTTCAGAAGCACGATTGGCGCTGCTGGCGAGCACAGTAACTCCGCTTCTGTCTCCGAAACGGTGCAATAGCGCTGGATCATCTCGATATCCCGCGCCATCAGGGCAAAGGGTCTTGCATCCCGTCTCTTACGTGTACGGAGCTTTTCGACAGCGTCGGCATTCGTTGCATCGCAAGCCAGATGAAAACCGCCAATCCCCTTGATTGCGACGATTTCGCCTTTCTGCATCAGCCCCGTAACGGCATCGACATCGTCAAGCATCGAAAACTGATCGAAACTGACTATGCGCCCGTCGAGACGTTCCAGCCAGGCATTCGGCCCGCATTTATGGCAGGCGATCGGCTGCGCGTGAAAGCGCCGATCCGCAGGGTTCTCATATTCTCTCGCACATTCCTCGCACACGAAAAATTCGCGCATCGTCGTCTGCGAACGGTCATAGGGGACGCCTTCGATAATCGAGAAGCGCGGACCGCAATGCGTACAATTTGTGAAGGGATAGCGGTAGCGCCGCTCGAACGGGCTGAGTGTTTCCTCCTTGCAGGCGTCGCAAATGGCAGCATCGGGCGCGACATTTGTCCGGCTGACGCCATCCCGGCTTTCGACGATCATGAACCTGGCGGGAAGCAACACTTCGGTCAGTGCGCTGGCTTCGATTGAATCGATCCGCGCGAGCGGCGGCGCTTCAGCAAGCAGCCTTTTGCAGAATCTCCGCAAAGACGCCGGTTCACCGGATGTCTGTATCAGGACACAGTCGCCATCATTGAGAACGTGGCCGGACAATCCGCATTCCCTTGCAAGTCGCCAGACGGTTGGCCGGAAGCCCACGCCCTGCACGACGCCACGTACGCGGATTTCAAGCGATTCTTTCGACATGCTGCGGTTGAAGGTAACAGCGTTCATGGCGCCAGCTCCCACAGCAACACCCGATTGTTCCCCGAATCCGCAATCACTGCGATCCGTCCCGAAATGCTCAACCCGTAGGGCCAGCACAGGCTGTCCCGCGTGGGTGGCTGCCAGCGATTGTCTCCTTTCGATGTAAAGTCAGGTTGTCCTGCAACCCCTTTAGCATCGGCATCCGGTTCCAGCCCACCTGCGGGCCAGCCGATCAGGCGTGAATTTGCAGTGTCCGTTGCAATGAGCCAGTCCTCGCTGGCCGCGAGCGCATAGGGCATGTTCAATGATTGGGCCGATGGCAGGTAATGTCCGCGATTATGCTCCAAAGATTGTGCATCCTTCTGGCCGAGCACAAAATCGCATGGAATACCCGGCTCGTCCGGCATGCGATTCCAGACCATAATCCGGTTATTTCCGGCATCGCTGACAAGCAGCTTCTCACCAAGCATGGCAAGGCCATGCGGCCAGCGCATCCCCATAAGTCCGGCATCGCGGCCGGCATTCTCGTCCCGGCAGGCGAATTCGGCCTGTCCGAGCACAAGGTCGGCTGGCTGACCGTTTTCACGGGGAAGGCTGTTCCATATCAGAACCCGCCTGTTGCCGGTATCCGCAACCAGAAGCTTACCGTCGATGAAAGCGACGCCGTAGCACCAGTTCAGCGTGTTGGCCGCAACCTCGCCGCCACGATTGGCCTGCACCTGTTCAAAATCAGGCTGCCCCAGAACAATGTCCGCAGGCTGATTATTTGTATCCGGAATGCTTCTCCAGATGAGAACGCGGTGATTCCAGGCGTCAGCAACGGCCAGCACGTCTTTCTCGGCAGCAACGCCAGTCGGCACGTTCAGCGTCGCGGCGCCCGGCGACGTCTTCCCGTTGCGCCCTTCCGCGTGAAAACCCTGTTGCCCGATCACAATATCGGCGGACTGCCCGTCACGTTCAGGGATCCCGTTCCAGATAAGGAGACGGTGATGGCCGGTATCGCAGACAATCAGATGGCTGCTTTCCGGCACAATTGCAGCGCCTCGCGGACCGAAGAGACTGTCAGCGGCAGGAGCGATCGGGCTCGCAAGAGCATCAGTATGACACTGATGACCGAGAACAGCGAACGGCCCGCGAGGATCCAGCATCTTGCGCGGGGGAGCCGAGGAGTGCGTGCCACGTAAGGCCGGGTCTGCATATGTCGCCAGGGAAACGCGCATCTAGCTTGCCAGTCGAACCTCCACCTTGTTGGCAATTACACGGACCGCATGCGACTGAAGCTGAACTTCGGGCGCAGTCAGGCATTCGCCGGAACGCAGGTCATATTCAAAGCCGTGGTGAGGACAGGCTATGACGCCATTCGAGATTTCGCCGTCATGGATCGTCATGCCCAGATGCGCGCAAGCATTCTCGAAACAGCTCACTATGCGGCCATTGCGGCTTAGAAAGACGTCTGCGCCAGCCAGATCGATGCGCAGAATGCCGCCTTCGGGAACCGTTTCGAGTTTGGCGGCAAATTGCCAGTCACCGTTCTGCGTCAGGGCGAATGGACTGACGAATTGCACACCATTGGACTTGGAGGCAGCGCCATTCAGCAGACCCTGAACCTGTTTGATGTCGGAGATTTCCGGGCAGTGGTCCTCACTGGCTTTCTTGACGCCAGCTATGAAAGTCAGCATGGACGCGGGACATCCGTCGCAAGCGCCGAGGAACCGGATTTCCGCCGTGTCGGGAGGTGTTACGGAAACAAGCTCGACATCGCCGCCATGCGAGGCCAGCATCGGGCGGACGCTTTTCAGCGCGTTTTCCAGCCGCTCCTGCAAGCTGGGCTTGACGATCTCCAGATGACGCAGAACCGCATAGACGATTTCATCACCAAGGGCATTCCTAAGAACCTGCATCGCAGCGGGTTCGCTACTCAAATTTTTAATCAGTCTACGGATCGCCTCTTTGTGCAGCGCTTCGAGCGATGACCTGTAGGCCTGCACCGCGTGAACCTGGTTTTCCTCCCAGCCAGCAAAAATCTCTTCGAGGCTTTGAATGTCGCGTACGAAGCCGTCCAGATCCTTCGACGTGCTCTGCTGATGTCCGGCGACACTCACTAAGGTTGCTCCATCAAGCGTATTTCAAGTCCCTGAAAAAATAGGGCTGCATCAAGCCGCCCGTAAAACCGGCAATCGCAGAAGCAATCCAGATCGCCTTGTCCGCAAGACCAATTGAATTCATGAACAGGAATATCACGGTCAGAATGATCGCTGTAAATATGGCACAGCCCATGATCTTCCTATAGGCCTTGGCACTGTCCTTGAACAGCTTGCCGCGGAAGAAAAGAACCATCGAATGTTTCGCCATTTCGATCATGAGCCCCTCCTACACCCCGCCTGCGGTTATGAGCGCACTGATGACAACCATGGCGAGACCGACAACGATCCCCGGTAGTCCACCAAGGACTCCGTAGAACGCTCCCATCATCGCAGCGAGCTTCGCCCCCAGATCCTTTCCTCCAACAATCATGCCACCCAGGGCTCCGCCCGCTATGGAGGCTACTGCTCCAATAAACATCGCAATTATTATCGTTGCTACGGTCATACCTGATGTTCCTGCCTCAAAGCCTCAGCCGATGTCGCCGACATTTTGCGCGGAATGCGCCCGGGCGCCATTCATCACACCCGGCTTGCCGGCTCCCTCAAGTGCAGTCGAAATCTCCGCCATGGCCTCTAAGACGATGCGTGATCTCTCCATTTCGCCATATTCGGCAAAGATCTGTCCGGCTTCTTCGTAATAGTTACGCGCTTTGGCTAGGTTAGACAGGTTGCCGCTATCTGGATTTTCCGGATCATCCGGAAGATTCCAGAGGCAATTCGCCTTGTTCGCGATCGTATTGGCGTATTCGAGCGGCGTTGTTGTCCGCGTACGGACTTTCAACGCTTCGTCATACGCTGCCAGCGCGCGGAGATTGTTTTCAACAACGTGACTGGATGATGCATATTGCAGCGCATTGCCAAGATTGTTCTGCAACATCGCATATTCTGTCGGATGGTCGATCAGATTGACGGCTTTGAGACCTTCCTCGAAGCATTGCACGGCAAGAGCCTCGCGCATCTTTGCGCGTTCGTCGGAAAACGGAATGGAGAGAAACGCCGTTGCGAGATTGTTCTGGAGGATGGCGAATTCCTGCGGATAGGTGGTAGCGTCGAATGTTCGCAATGCACGCTGATATGCCGATATGGCTTCTGTTACCGGCGCCTTGCCCATCCCGGCCAAGGATTGCAGGACCAGGCCGAGATTCATTTCGAGCTCGGCAATCTCTCCAGAATCTCCGTGTTCGGATAATGTCTTGCGCACATCCTGATATATGTCGCGCGCTTTAAGAAGGTATTCGTCCGTATCGCCGGGCATGGCCTGGCAGGCTGTGCCGAGACGGGCGGAAATGCGGGCGCGTTCAAGATAGAACTCCGCACCAAGAAGTTCGAGCGCTTTTTCGTAGAGATTGATGGCCGCATGTAGGTCGTCTGGGGATTTCGGCTGGCGCTGAATGCCCATTCCGATTTCCACGAGCATTTCGGCTTTTTCCGGCAGGGTCGCTGCTTCGCTTTCAATAGCTCTGAGAGCCGCTTCGACCTGTTCCCTGGCTCGGCTCGGCAACACCTTGAACTCTCCCGGAGCGTCTGTTGCTTAAGAGCAAAAGACTTATCTTTGACTTTTGCATTACGTTAACAAGTGGCTTATGGCCTGTCTATGCTTTTTTCATATTGAAAACTTAGTTAGCAATATTGAAGATATCGGAAGCAATCAGCGCTGCATTTTCACGGCTCCAGAAAACCGGCGAGCTGATTTCAGTATCGCTGCCCAGGCCATGGTTTCCCAGAAAATCCATAGCGTTGACGACCCTGTCGCCGGCGGAATTTCGAATTTTCAGGAGGTAGCCGCCGGCCGCCGCATGATGGACAGGAAGGATCAACAGATTGTCTTCGCCCCGCTGAAGAATGACACTTTCGAGTCCGGAAAAATACCGTTCATATGTTTCTGCATCCAGGTAAATACTGCCGCCCCGGATCTTTATCACCGATCCATGCGGCATAACACGCTCATCCGGCGGCAGCATATGAGTCAATCCTCATGCGGATCATTTCGGTGACGCGCTCGACCGAAGCGGATACAGGCGTCGAAAGTTCGAGCCCCAGCGAGAGGTTCGCAGCCTCGATCAGGTAGACCGCGACATCTTCAGGGAAGTTCTCCCGAAAAATCTGCTTCCCTGCATAGAGCGCATGGTCCCAGCGGAAATCGTGCAGCGTATGGCTGTCCGGCGGTTTGCCTTCAAGCTCTTCGCCGGGGACTTCGTATATCGCGCCCGGTTCGGCCCCGGTCGCGCTGGCATCGACGATGATCAGCGATGTTGCGCCCCACGCCATGAACATCACGCCCATACCATCCGTACCCGCATCAAACATGCGGACATCTTCAGGTGGTTGCCCGTGATAGCGGTCAAGCAACCCCTGAATGACAGCAACCCCCGCCCCGTCATCAGAACGATTGGGATTTCCACAGCCGATAATGACGAGCATGGCGTGCGTACCGATCAGATGCGCCAAAGCCTGCAAGACCATTCCGGCTCGACCGGAATGTCAAGCTCGGGCAGTTCGCAATATTTCCGGTGCACGAGATAATACATGCAGGTTTCGCAGGGCTGTTCGATCCCTTCATGCTCGATCGTCTCCAGTGTTACACCACCGATGACGAGTTTCGACTTAAGGCTGCCATCCGAATTCCGCAGGCGCCGGGTGATCTCCTGCACCTGCTCATGCGTATCGGCACGCGGATAGGTTTCGGTCTGCAAGCCGTCCCCCAGCATCTTCCGGATTTCTTCCCTTACCGCATCGTCGCTCATAGTCATTCTCCCCGGCTGCGTGATCAAATTCGCCAAAGACGGCACCACCAGTCAGGCTTGCAAGGAAGCGAGACTTCCGGAATGTCGCACCATTTGCGATGAACGAGATAGTAGATGCATTCCTGGCAGCGCTGCTGTTCAGGGCCATAGGGATGATCGACGAAACCGGAGAGCACAAGGCGGCTTTCGATGTCATCATCGTCGAGAGCCCGTAGCTGATCGAGGATTTCAGCAAACTCCTTCTCGGTTTTCGGGAACGGCTCGGTCTGCGTTACCAGACCGCTGCTAAGCCGTTCCTCGATTTCCTTGAGGAGCGTTTCGGTATCCTTGCCGCGCCGTCCGCCCATTTTGAGACCGTCTTTCGTATCTCGATAGCTCGTCGATTACGCCACGGTTGAGCCAAACGCTTTGAAAATACGCCTAGCCCTCGCAATCATGCGATTTTGCGGCTCCTAACCCAAATATTCGCTATTCAGGATAGCGTCGTCATGCTGTTCTGAAGCGCGCGAGCTCCTCCCCGGTTTTTGCGTCATGTGCATGAACCGTGCAGACGAGGCAGGAGTCGTAGGAGCGGCACACATGGCCGACTTCAACCGGATCGGACGGATCTGCGATCGGCGTACCGATCAGCGACTGCTCTATGGGTCCGCGTTCGCCATTATCAGCGCGCGGCCCGACATTCCAGGTCGTCGGCGCGACGATCTGGTAGTTCTTGATCTTGCCGCCCTGAACCTCAATCCAGTGACACAAGGCGCCGCGAATGGCTTCCGTAGCACCCCAGCCGCGTCCATCCTGTTCCGTCGGCTTGATATACCATTCGTCGTTCAGGCGGAACTCCCGCAGACAGTGTTCAGCCTGCCGGTAGAGTTTGACGCCTTCATGCATGCGGGCGAAATGGCGGAGCGCGACGCTTGCGCCGCCAAGCTTCTTGTACATGTCGAGCACCAGCGGATCATGATGCTGCCAAGACTCGCCATGCGTGCCGCCGGCCACGACCTGACGCGCGAGCGGGCCGGCTTCGAGACGACCGTTATCTTCGTGACGGACCGCCGTACACCATGAATATTTACCATTCATATCGACCGTGTTTTTCATCACGGGATTTGTCGTCCGGTCGTAAGGATGCTTGCCGCCCGGCTCATCGTACCAGGCATGCATGACATCTTCGCGCGTAGTGGCCTGTTCCATGAGCTTATGCGTATCCGACGCGCCGTCATAGACGCCGCTTTTCATGATGAGGGCCGCATTGCGTCCGTCGATGGTCGGCTTGTTGTATTTGTCCTCGTGAGGCAGGTAGCCCCAGCTTATAAATTTACCATGACCGCGGCCATATTTATCGAGTCCGATATCCTGGCTCATGCGCCAGTAAAGACCGAGATCCGAATTGGCGTGTTCCGGCTTCTCGTTGATCCACGCCATGAAGTCATCATATGAGCGGATTTCCTCGTAGCGCTCCAGCGAACAGCCGAGCCACATCGACTCCATCCAGTTCTTGCGGAAATATTCCAGAATCGACCAGGCGCGCGTCACATCGGTCAGGGTCGGTGCGCACATTACACCGCCCGGCACCATGTAGCTGGAATGCGGCCATTGCCCGCCAAGCAGCGCATAGATTTCGACAGGACGGCCGGAAATCGTCACGCCATGCTCGTAATGCGTACCCGTAAATGGCGCCCAGCGCTTGACAGCCTCTTCATAATACGGGCTGTTCCGGTAGTTCTTGTTGGTCATGTCGATCATGAACAGGCCATAGTGATGGCGCGGCAGGCTCTGCAGACTTTCCGTGATCTGACCGAGATTGCGCGCCAGGATCGCATTGCGCGGCACCTCGGTCTGCCATGCCGTATCGAGCGCCCAGGCTGCGCAGGTCAGATGCGAAGCCCCGCAAATGCCGCAAGCGCGCGGTGTAACGACAAGCCCGGCCTGCGGGTCTTTGTTCTTCAGGATCACCTCAAAGCCGCGAAACAGCTCGGCCTGGGTCCAGGCATCGACAACGACCCCGTCCTTGATGTCTACGCGCACGTCCAGATCGCCCTCGACCCGTCCGACTGGTGAAATATCCAATGTTTGTACAGCAGATCCAAACATGATTGCTTCCTCCGAAAATTTTGATGTCCGTCAGGTCAGACGACGAAAATGTCCTGTTCCGCCCAGGCTGGCGAAGCGGTTTTGGCGGCGGCGGTCAGCTTGACGTAACCGGCCTTGTCGACGCCTTCCGGCAGGTCCTTGGGAACGCCCATCATGGTCTGCGTCTTGAAAACGGTTCCGGGCTCCAGATCGAAGAAGGGGAACTCCGGCTCGGTGCATCCCAGACACGGCATGCCCGCGCGGGTCTTGGAGGATTGACGGTTCCAGAGAATGCGGTTGCACGGGCTGTGGGTCATCGGACCACGGCAGCCGAGATCATAGAACAGGCAGCCCTTGCGCTGGCCGAACTCGGTGGCCGAAACCTTGTAGGCGAAATGCATATTCCGTGTGCAGCCGGTCTGCGTGAAGCTCGTGAAGAATGTTTTCGGCCTCTGGAGATCATCGAGCGCCAGATCGCCCCCGCGGCCCGAAGCAACAGCAACGAGAATCTGCGTGACCCAGTCCGGATGAGCCGGGCAGCCGGGAATATTGATGACCGGCAAGCCCGCCTTGGATTTAAAGCCGGTTCCCAGATAACCGCCTGCCTGCCGCTTG
>CAYOUP010000136.1:0-8791 GCA_964407125.1 uncultured Hyphomicrobiaceae bacterium
GCATTAGCCATGTCGAGCGCAACGGCCACCATTATGTGTACGGAATGGCTGGTGCGCCTGAAGCTGAACAGGCCGCCTTCCTGCGCGCCCATCCCGATCTTTACCGCAGGCAGGATGGCCAGACTTGCCTTGCCGTCAAGGACGGAAAGCTGGATATCGGCTCGCTGGGCTGCGTGGGTTTTGCATCCGCCGCAGAGCCGGACTGGCTTGCCATGAACGAGATGGAACTGGCGTAGTTGTGAATTTCTGACGACTGATAGTCGCGGGCAGCCCCCGCGAGACTGCATGAAAGGGACTGACAAGAATGGCAGAACAACGCATTGGCATCATCATGCATGGTGTGACCGGCCGCATGGGCATGAACCAGCATCTGATCCGGTCGATCCTTGCCATTCGCGCCCAGGGCGGTGTTCCCCTTTCGAATGGTGACCGCGTGGTTCCCGATCCGATCCTTGTCGGACGCAATGCCGGCAAGATCGAACGGCTGGCGAAAGCGCATGGCGTGGAGCGCTGGACCGCCGATCTCGATGCGGCGCTTGCCAATCCTCAGGATACGGTCTTTTTCGACGCGGCCTCGACCCAGCTTCGCCCGAGCCTTGTCAAGAAAGCCATAGCGGCGGGCAAGGCGATCTATTGCGAGAAGCCGATCGCGGAAACGCTCGATGAGGCGATGGAGGTCGCCCGCCTCGCCAGGCAGTCCGGCCTGCCAAACGGTATCGTTCACGACAAGCTGTCGCTTCCCGGCCTGATCAAGCTGAAGATGCTGCGCGATGCCGGTTTCTTCGGGCGCATTCTCTCCGTGAAAGGGGATTTCGGCTATTGGGTTTTCGAGGGCGACTGGCAGGCGGCGCAACGGCCAAGCTGGAACTATCGCAAGGCCGATGGCGGCGGCATCATTACCGACATGCTCTGTCACTGGCGCTATGTGCTCGACAATGTCGTCGCGCCGGTCAAGGCCGTGAGCTGCGTTGGTGCGGTCCATATCCCCGAGCGCGTGGATGAGAACGGCAAGCCCTATGCCGCGGATGCGGATGACGCGGCTTATGCGACGTTCCAACTGGAAGGCGGAATCATCGCGCAGATCAACAGCTCATGGTGCACGCGTGTGCGCCGCGACGATCTCGTCACTTTCCAGATCGACGGCACGCATGGCTCGGCCGTCGCCGGGCTGCATCGCTGCTTCACCCAGCACCGCGTCAACACGCCGAAGCCGGTCTGGAATCCGGACGAGCCGCAGAAAATGAACTTCTTCGACGACTGGGAAGAGGTGCCGAACAACCGCGTCTATGACAATGGCTTCAAGGTTCAGTGGGAAGACTTTATCCGCCATGTCGTCGAGGGTGCGCCGTTCCAATACACGCTGCTCGAAGGCGCGAAGGGTGTGCAGCTTGCCGAGCTTGGCCTGAGGAGCTGGGCCGAGCGGCGCTGGCTGGATGTGCCGCCGCTGGAGGTTTGAGCGATGACGCAAATCACCCTGCCCAAAGCCGATGGCAGCCTTGAGCGCTATAGGCTCGGGGCGCCGAAATCCTTCGATACGGGCGACGCGTCCGGCGACCTGCCGCGCATCGCCTACGCTGCGGCCCATGTCGTCGCCGATCCGCTGGCGGATAATGATCCCTGGCTCGATACGGCGATCGACTGGGATGCGACACTTGCCTATCGGCGGCATCTCTGGAGCCTCGGCCTTGGTGTCGCCGAAGCGATGGATACGGCGCAACGCGGCATGGGGCTGGACTGGCCCGCATCGCTGGAGCTGATCAAACGCTCGGTTGCCGCCAGTGCGGATTTCGATGGCAAGGCGCTGATCGCTTGTGGTGCGGGTACGGATCATCTTGCGCTGCGTCCCGATCTTACCATTGATGATGTCATCGCCGCCTATGAGGAGCAATGTTCCGCTGTCGAAGCGGCGGGCGGCCGCATCATCCTGATGGCAAGCCGCGCGCTCGCCGCCTGTGCGTCCGGGCCGGAGGATTATCTGCGCGTTTACAGCCGCATCCTCGGTCAGGTCCGCGAGCCTGCCATCATCCACTGGCTTGGAGAAATGTTCGATCCGGCGCTCGCAGGCTATTGGGGGCATGATGATCATTACAAGGCGATGGATGTCTGCCTTGCCATGCTGGCGGAGAATGCCGCAAAGATCGACGGCATCAAGATCTCGCTGCTCGACGCGGAGAAGGAGATCGTCATGCGCCGCCGACTGCCGGACGGTGTGCTGATGTATACGGGCGACGATTTCAACTATCCCGACCTGATCGCGGGCGACGGGCAGGGCTACTCCCACGCGCTACTCGGCATTTTCGACACCATCGCCCCGGCGGCCAGCGCGGCCTTCAAGGCGCTCGCACGGAATGACAAGGTTGCGTACAACGATATCTTCGCGCCAACCGTTCCGCTGTCGCGCCACATCTTCAAGGCGCCGACGCGCTTCTACAAGACCGGCGTCGTCTTCATGGCCTATCTGAACGGCCATCAGTCGCATTTTACCATGATCGGCGGGCAGCAGAGTACGCGTTCGGCCGTGCATCTGGCGGAGCTGGTACGGCTGGCGGACAAGGCCGGACTGCTGAGCGATCCGGACATGGCGGCGAAGCGTTCGGCCGCCGTGATGGCGACTTATGGCATTGAAGGGTAGGGCATGGCCGATCCGCGCAAGACATCGTTGAACACGGCAACCGTCCGTCAGCAGTGGACCCTCGAACAGTGTATCGAGGGTTGCGCACGCCATGGGTTTGCAGGCATCTCCCCGTGGCGCGATATGCTGGCGGAGATGGGTGTCGAGCGTGCGGCGAAGCATATTCGTGATGCAGGTCTGTCCGTATCCGGATTATGCCGGGGCGGCATGTTTACCGCGAGCGATGCGGAAGGACTGCAAAGGGCGCGTGACGATAATCGCAGGGCTGTCGATGAGGCCGTGGCGATTGGTGCGAAATGCCTTGTGCTTGTTGTCGGTGGGCTGGCGAACGGATCGAAGGATATTGCAAGGGCATGGCAGCAGGTCGAGGACGGCATCGGCACGACGCTCGACTATTCGCGACAGGCGAATATGCCGCTCGCCATCGAGCCGCTTCATCCGATGTATGCCGCCGACCGTGCCTGCGTGAATACCATGCGCCATGCCAATGATCTCTGCGACCGTCTGGGCGAAGGCGTCGGGATTGCGCTCGATGTCTATCACGTCTGGTGGGACCCTGACCTGACTGCGCAGATCAGGCGTGCGGGCAAGGACCGCCTTCTGGCCTTTCATGTCTGTGACTGGCTCGCGCCGACACGCGACCTTCTTCTCGATCGCGGCATGATGGGAGATGGCGTGATCGACATTCCCGCCATCCGTACCGAAGTCGAGGGGCAGGGCTTCGACGGGCTTTACGAAGTCGAGATATTTTCGGCGGAGAACTGGTGGAAGCGTGATCCGGATGACGTTATGCGGACGATCTTTGAGCGGATTGAAACCTTTGTATAGAGATCGTGCCGGGTGCTCCTGTGTGCTGTCGCTGCTCCCTCACGATGTGCGACTTTGACTACAGTGTTTTGACAATGAGTCACCCTAGTTTCCCATCGCGATCGTAGCCGCCCGGCTCCTTGGGTGCAAACAATCGTTCCCGTAAGCAGGCAGCTATCATAAACATCAGGCGAATTCGAGGTTTCATTCCTCTGCCTAGCGGCCGCAAACGCTCGTCTATGTAGGGAAAAGGCGGATGGCACGTAGCCAAAACGCCAGGGCGAAGTGCCCGCCTGCGCCTTCGGATGGCCCAATTGACATGCAAGGAAAATGTTGGGGAAAAAAATGAGAACAGGAAGCAAGAAATGCGTTCATCGAAGCAAATCGACTTAGCCGCAGCACTATTCGTACTCATGGGATCCATATTGGTTCCGTCCGCGGTTTTCGCTGACGCCTCTGCGCTCTTCAAGCAACTTGCCGGGAGCTGGCGCGGCTCCGGCGATCTCGTAATGGAGGACGGCACACACGAGCAGCTCTCCTGCCGCGGCTATTATGTCCTGAAGTCAGAGGGCGAGGGCCTGTCGATCGCCACCCTATGCAACTCGCCGAACCAGAAATTCGAAATTCGCAGC
Source organism: uncultured Hyphomicrobiaceae bacterium (assembly GCA_964407125.1). Taxonomy (GTDB): domain Bacteria; phylum Pseudomonadota; class Alphaproteobacteria; order Rhizobiales; family Rhodomicrobiaceae; genus JAHQVI01. The sequence continues at coordinate 4,072 of CAYOUP010000136.1, forward strand.
CTCATCGCAAAAGACGCGAGTGGTGTTTCGGGTCATTGGGAAGAGCGCACATATCATGCCACCGGCCAAATCTCCGGCGGCGCCACCGACGAGGCTATGAACCTGTCTTTTTCCGGCACCATCGAAGGTACGATCTCGATCGCGCTCAACGGAAAAAGCCATTCGGTGAGTGTGACGGCTGCTGAAGCCGGGATCAAATCCGTTTCGATCTCACTCACCCGCGGCTAGTCTCCGTAGCGCTGCTTCGCTAACCCAGTACCCGATACACACTTGACCACGCGACCTTTAGCTGACGTGCAATGCCGAATGTCGGCGAAAGCTTGATTGGTGTTGACGGCGGGACTCGAACCTGCACGGCTTGCGCCTCAGTTGCGCTTCGGAAACGAAACGACCTCGTCTTGGTGCCCCGGCTCCAGAGGATCGACAAGTCGCACGGGCTCTTTCGCGATTTCAGGCTCCCCAGCGGTCTTGCCGCGGCCGAATAGCCGGCGGATCCGCCCCAGCAGGCGGTTCACCTTGCTGTCCTTCGAGCGGGTGACGATCATCAGCATCGACGGCGTCACGACGAGCGTGAGCACGGTGGAGAAGGCGAGGCCGAAGACGATGGCACTCGACAGCGAAATCCACCATTGCGTCGAGGGCGCGCCGTAGGTGGTCTCGTGCGAGAGCAGTTCGAGGTTGTAGCCGAAGGCGATGGGCAGAACGCCGAGAATCGCGGTCAATGCCGTCAGCACCACCGGCCGGGCCCGCTCGCGGCAGGTCTGGAGGATCGCGTCGAGCTTGTCCATGCCCTCGCTGCGCAGGTGGTCGTAGGTGTCGATCAGGACGATGTTGTTGTTCACCACGATCCCGGCGAGCGCTATAACCCCGATCCCCGACATCACCACGCCGAAGGGCTGGCCCATGATCATCAGGCCGAGGAAGACACCGATCGTCGACATGACTACCGCGACGAGGACCAGCCCGACCGACATGAACCGGTTGAACTGGGCGAGCAGCACGATGAAGATCAGGAACAGGGCGGCCATGAACGCCTTGGCGAGGAAGGCGCTCGCTTTCGCCTGTTCCTCATCCTCGCCGGCCATCTTCCAGTGGATGCCGCGCTGGTTGAGATTCATTGCGTCTAGCCGGGCCGTCACCGCCTGGCGCACCTTGTCGGCCTGCACGCCTTCGGTGATTCCTGCCGATACGGTCACCGTGCGGGCCCCGTCAATGCGGGTTAGCGTGCCGGTGGAGCGCACCGGTTCCCGGGTGACGAGGTTCGAGATCGGGACCGCGCCCTGCGGCGTCTCGATCCGGAGCTGGTCCAGCTCGGACAGCGTGCGCATGTCTTCAGGCAACCTGAGCCGGATGTCCACCGCGTCGTCGCTGCCCGCGGGGCGATAGTCGGTGAGTTTCACCCCGTTGGTGACGAGCTGCACCATGGTGCCGACCGCATAGGGGCTGATGCCGTAACGGGCGGCCTTGCCGCGGTCAACCTGCAGTTCCCAGTCGATGCCCGGCGGTGGCAGCCCGTCGGAGATGTCGATGACGTCCGGAACCTTGCCCAGCATCGCCGTCACTTCGCGCGCGGTGTCGTTCAGCCCGTCAGGCTTGTCGGCCGAGAGCAGAATCTGGATGGCCTTGCCGGTCGGCGGCCCGGCCTGAGGCACCGAGACCTCGATCCGGGCGCCTGGAATACCCGACATCGCCGTGCGCAGGTCGGCGAGGATCTGGTTGGCCCCCTTGCGTTCGCGCCAGTCGATGAATTCGTACTGGATGGTGCCCACGACGTCGGCAGCAACGTTCTGTCCGAACCCGTTCCCGCCGCCCGAGGCGCCGACGCGGGTGTAGACACTCTTGATCCCCGGCCAGCCTAGAATCCTATCCTCGGCCTGGCGCACCAGCGCGTCCTTCTCGGTGATCGAGAGGTTGCCGCGGGCGTGGACGTAAAGGAGCCCGTAGTCGGGTTCGACATCGGGGAAGAACTCGACGCCCTTGCCGTATTGGCCATAGGCGACCGGCACCGCCACCAGCGCCCCGAGAGTCAGGAGAAGCACGAAGAACGGATGCCGCACCGCCCGTTTGACGAACCACATGTATGGCCCGCCCTTCGACGGCTCCTCGGCCTTGGTGGCGCGCCCGAAGATCGCCCCGAGCGTGGGCGTGAAGACGAGTGCATAAAGCATCGAAGAGGAGAGCGTGGCGATCAGCGTGATCGGCAGGTACTTCATGAACTCGCCGACGATGCCCGGCCAGAACAGGAGCGGCGAGAAGGCGGCGACCCGGGTCATTGTGGCGGCAATCACCGGGCCCGCCATCCGCTGGGCGGCAAGGCGGAAGGCCGAGACCTTGTCCATGCCCTCATGCATCCGCCGCTCGGCGAACTCGGTAACGATGATAGCGTCATCGACCAGCATGCCGACGGCGAGGATCAGGCTGAACAGTACGACGAGGTTCACCGTCATCCCGGCGAGCGAGAGGAACAGGATACCCATCAGGAACGAGGTCGGAATCGCCATCCCGATGAACATGGACGCCCGGCCGGAAAGCGCGAACAGGATCACGATGAAGACCAGCACCACGGCCGTCAGCACGCTGTTCTGCAGGTCGCTAAGAAGTTGCCGGATCATCACCGACTTGTCCTGGCTGTAGGTGATGACGGTTCCGGCCGGCAGGAGCTTCTCGGCCGTCTTGGCGACCTCCTTCACCGCGTCGATGGTCTCGACCAGATTGGCGCCGGTGCGCTTGGAGATCTCAATCGCCACCGCGGGCTTGCCGTTCAGCCGGGTGATGGAAGTTGCGTCCTTGAAGGTGGCGTGGATGTCGGCGATCTCGCGTGCACGCACGGTTGCGTTCGGTCCGGCCACGATAGGGAAGTCGGCGGCATCGGTTATGGTCTCGATCAGCGCTGGGACCTTGACCGCGTAATTCCCCTGATTACCCTCCATCGAGCCGGCGGCGACCAAGCTGTTGCCCGCTCCGATCGCCTGAATGAGCTGGTCGAGCCGGATCCCGTAGGTGGTCAGCTTGCCGGGGTCGATCACCGCCTCAACCAGATCGTCGCGGACCCCCTGCAGCGAAGCCTCCAGCACGCCCGGAACGTTCTCCTTGATCGCGTCGCGCAACTGCCGCGCCGCCTCACCGAGCACCCTTTCGGGCAGGTTGCCCGAGAGCGTCAGCACCAGCACCGGAAATTCCGAGAGGTTCACCTCGTGCACCGTGGGTTCGTCGGCGCCCTGCGGCAGGTCGCGCTTGGCGTCATCGACGCCGCTACGGATGTCGTCGAGCGCTTTGGCCAGATCGGTACCTGCCTGGAACTCGATCAGCACGTTGCCGCCGCCAAGGTAAGCGGTCGAGGTCATTTTCTTGATGCCGGCAATCGACTTCAGTTTGGATTCCATCGGCCTGAGCAAAAGCCGCTCGGAATCCTCGGGCGAGATGCCTTGGTAACCCATCGAGACATAGATGATGGGAATCTGAATATCGGGCTCAGCCTCCTTCGGGATCGCGACATAGGCCATCGCGCCCGCGATGATGAAGAAGGCGAACACCGAGATGGTCAGTCGGGCATTGCGGATGGCACGGCCAACAATTTCCATCAGTCGGACACCTGGCTGGGGGACGTCCCGCCTTTGGCCTCGACCGCGGCGACTTTCTGGCCTTCGCTGACCATGTCCTGGCCCGAGACGATGATCCGGGTCCCTTGCGCAATCCCCGAGAGCACCAGGCCATCCGGCGTGTCATCGACGATGGTCGCTTTCTGGAAAGCCACCGTGCCGTCCCCGGTCAGCACCCGCACGCCGAGGGCCCCGTCTGCGTCTAGGGTGACGACCGAGCGCGGCAGGACGATCACCGGCGCCGTCTCCACCGCCAACCTGATTTCGGCCGACATGCCGGCCGGAATGGCAGTATCGGGATTGGCGATGGTGACCTCGATCGGGAAGGTGTGGGTCTGCCCCGAGGCCTCGCGCCGGACATAGCGCACCTTGCCTTCGGCCGTGGTGCCGTCTCCGAAGATGACCGTGGCGCGCGTTCCTTTCCTGACCGATTGCAGATCGCGCTCGTTGACCTCGCCCACCACGACGATCGGATCAAGCGCCAGAACCGAGGCCACCTGGGTGCCCGGCTGGACCCAGGAGCCCACCTCGACGAAAACCTTGTCGACGATCCCCGCGAAGGGCGTATGCACCTCGAGCTTGTCGACCTCGGCCTGAGCGCCTTCGACAGCCGACCGTGCCGCTTCACGCGCTGCAACCGACGCCTCGTACTGGAGCTTGGGGGTTGCACCGCTTGTATTCAATTTCTCATACGCGTTAGCCTGGCTGGTGGCGGATTCGAGCTGGGCCCGAGCCGACTGGAGCGCGGCATATTTCTCCGCGCCGTCCACTGCCATGACGAGGGCTTCCTGGGCGAGGCTATCGCCCTCCGTCACAGGCAGCTTGGCGATGGTGCCGGAGGTGCGGGCGACCAGGACGACCTGCTTGTCAGGCTCGGTCTCGCCCGAAAGACGGATCCACCGCTCATAGGGGGATGGCTTTGCGGTAGCGTAGGCCACGCTCTGAAGCGCGTCGGCCGGCGCCGCCTTGGTCTCGGTGGACGCGGCGGGCGCGGGCGTTTCGGCAGCTGCCGCCTGGCCATCATTGCTGATTTCGCTGCCGACGAAAGAAAATTTCCCGGTCGCCACCCATGCGCCAGTGGCAATCAGGACGACAATCGCAGCAGTGGTGTGGAATCTGAT
>CAYOUP010000137.1:0-8750 GCA_964407125.1 uncultured Hyphomicrobiaceae bacterium
TTTCAAGGAAAATATTTGATTTCCGCAAAGAAAAATTTCCTTTGCGCCTTTTTCAGCCATTCCGCTTGGATGGATACCTCCGATCAACCGGCTCGCATTTCAAACGGTATCCGTCCGCAATATCAGTTCGCCTTGTCATCCTGATCAGCCTCTTCCTGATATTCCTTGTACTTCTCAACGGCCTTGTCTTTCAGCTCAACGGCCTTTTTGGACGCTTTTACGGCAACCTCGGTTGCCGTTTCCGTGACCTTTTCCATCGTGGTCTTCTCGCTCACCTTATAGGCGGGCGCGTTCTGAAGCTCTTCCTTGGTGAGGGGCACGATGATACGACGTTCGTCATTTTCATCCACATAGGTCACAACTTCGAAAGGCACGGCCACGCGTTTCTCTCCCAGGCCGAGAAAACCGCCAACGCCGATCACGACTGTCTGTATCTTGCCGGTGCGGTCGAAAAGGACATCCTTCACATCGCCCATCTTCTCTCCGCTGGCGCTGTATATCGGCGATCCGAGGTAGGTCGCCATACGCCATTCGCTTGAGGTTTGTTCTTCCTTGAATGCTGAGTCATCTGCTGCGTAAGCGGCAATAGCGAACAAGGCGCCAAAGAATGCGGTGGTGAAAAGAGGCAGTTTCATCTCGGGAGTCCTTCTCGGCTAGACTTGACATAACCATAACCCACCATAACCAAGCTGTGCCGGACCAGCGTGAATGGCAAGGGCAATGTGCGAAAACGGCGCGAATGAATTCTGATTCAGATTATGCCTGAGCCAACATTAACCTCGGCTTTATGCAGCTTCCTTCTTACAGGAAAACGCTTCGGGCCGAGTGGTTGTTAAAATTATAATGCACTGCAACATTTTTGTACGAATATCTTGACTCGCGCGGGCGCAACATTCATTTGTCACCAAAACCGAACGAACATTCATTTTTTTAGTAGATGATCAAAAATGCCTAAACTCGATGAAGAAAAGCAGCGCTTGCGGCAGGAGAATATCCTGAATGCCGCCGAGAGGTGTTTCTCCAGCCAGGGCTTTCACAGTACATCGATGCATGATATCTGCCGCGAGGCGGGTATCAGCCCGGGTACGCTTTATCTCTATTTCCGTTCCAAGGAAGATCTCATCGAGGCGATCTGCGAGCGTGAGCGAGCCGTATTCGCGCAGGCGCTGACCGCGATCGCCGATGCGCCAGACTTCATGGCGGCGCTGAAACAGCTTGCGGACACCTACTGTGTTGAGCAGCCTCATTCGAAATTCTGTTTCCAGATCGAAGTGAATGCCGAAGCCCTGCGTAATCCGGCGATTGGCAAGACGGTTCGGGAAAGCGATGCGTTCGTCATCGACCATTTCAAGACCATCATCGAAAAAGCCCGTGCCAAGGGCCGCATCAAGCCGGCTGCGGACGCACAGGTCCTCGCACAAATCCTCAACATCATCGGTGACGGCGTCTTTCTGCGCCGTGCACTCGATCCGGCATTCAACGTCAAAAAGTGCATGGACGTCATACTGTTGCTGCTTTCATCAGCGTTCCAACCCGTTGAAACCGATGAGGCAAGTGCAGCCGTTCCGCACAGAGGTGAGCATGAGAAAGTCAATTAGCCGCCGGTTGCCGGTCGCGGTTCTTGCTGCGGCCGTTCTTGCCGGCATGGCAATATCCACGTCACAGCGTGCAGAAGCGCAAGCCAGCGCGGCTGAAGCGGCTCTGAGGACCGAGACTGCCGAGAGCCCTGCTATCAATGTCGTTCCGGTACAGAAAACGGAGTTTGACGAGAACATCCTTGTGACAGGCTCGCTTGAGCCACGCGAGGAAATCCTTGTCTCGCCTCAGATCGAAGGTTTGCGTATCGACGAAATCCTGGTCGAGGAAGGCGATACGGTCGCGGCCGGGCAGGTGCTGGCGAAACTTTCCGATGGAACCGTCAAGGCGCAGCTGGCGCAGCTCAAGGCAGCTCTGACGCGCGCCGATGCGGCGATTGCGCAGACGCGCAGCCAGATCGCTCAGGCCGAAGCGACGAAGAAGCAGGTCGACGCAGCCTTTGAACGCGCCAAGGACCTCCTGCAATCGCGTGTTGGCACCCAGGCAACATATGACGAAAAGGAAGCCGCCGCGCGTAACGCCGGAGCTGCCCTTGCGTTGTCGAAGGACGGCCTCCTCGTCGCCGAGGCGCAGAAAAAGGAAACCGAGGCCCAGATCACCGAAGCCGAGCTTCGCCTGAGCTACACACAGATCACGGCGCCGAAAGCCGGTCTTGTCAGCCAGCGTAACGCCAAGCTGGGTTCGCTGGCCACCGCGACTGCGGATCCGATGTTCCGTATCATCGCCGACGGCGAAATCGAGCTGGAAGCGGAAGTGCCGGAAATCTATCTGCCGCGTCTTGAAAAAGGCCAGACGGCGAAGATCGAAGTCGCCGGTCTCGCACCGGTCACGGGCGAGTTGCGGCTGATTTCGCCGGAGGTCAACCGTTCGACCCGTCTCGGCAAGGTGCGCATTTTCATCGGCAAGGACGACGATTTGCGTATCGGCACATTCGCCCGCGCGATCATAAAGACATCGCGCAAGGAGGGGCTTGGCGTGCCCACGAGCAGCATTCTCAACCGCGAGGGCAATGAGACCGTGCTTGTCGTGAAAGACGGCCGTGTCGAAACGCGCCAGGTGACTGTGGGCATTCGCAACGGCGCGAAGGCTGAGATTCTGAACGGTTTGAGTGACGGCGAACTGGTTGTGCTCCGGTCTGGAGCCGTGCTGCGCAATGGCGATGTGGTCCGTCCTGTCCTGGCAACCGAAAAGGCAGTCAGCGAGGCTCTGTAATGCGACGTCTCAATATTTCTGCCTGGTCGATCAGGACGCCGATCCCGTCGGTCGTGATGTTTATCGTGCTCACGCTTCTCGGGGTTCTGAGCTTCCGGACGCTGCCCGTCGAACGCTTCCCGAATATCGACATACCGCTGGTGTCGATCGCGATCACGCAGCCGGGTGCCTCGCCGTCCGAACTTGAAACGCAGGTGACCAAGCGCGTCGAAAATGCCGTGAGCGGCCTCACCGGCGTCAAGCACATTACATCGACGATAACGGACGGTTCCTCGATTACCTCAATCGAATTCGAGCTCGGCACCGATACCGACCGCGCGCTGAACGACGCCAAGGATGCGATTTCCCGCGTCCGCGCGGACCTTCCCCGCGATATTAACGAGCCGATCGCACAGCGTATTGACATTGCTGGACTGCCGATCATTACGTTCAGCGCCAAGTCTGACGCCATGGATATCAAGGCGCTCTCCTGGTTCATCGACGACACGATCATACGCGAACTGCAGAGCGTGAAGGGCGTGGCCGAGGTCCGGCGCATTGGCGGCGTCGACCGCGAAATTCGCGTTGCTCTCGACCCCGACCGGTTGCTTGCGCTGGATATCACGGCAGGCGATGTGAGCCAGCAATTGCGTGCAACGAATGTGAATGTTGCGGGCGGCACTGCCGAATTCGGCGGCAGGCAGCAGGCGATCCGTGCGCTTGCAAGCGTTGAAACCGTTGAACGGCTGGCCGCAACGCCGATAACTCTTCCGGGCGGACGCAAGGTGCGTCTCGACGAACTCGGCACTGTCAAGGACACCTACAAGGAGCCGAAATATTTCGCCCGCGTGAATGGCGAGGAGGTCGTCGGCTTCAATATATCGCGCGCCAAGGGCGAGAGCGATGTTGACGTCTCCGACCGCGTCGATGCCGCAATAGCGAAGCTGGTGCAGCGTTATCCCGAGGTCAGGCTGGCGAAGGTTGACGATACGGTCGCTTATACGTTCGGCAATTACGAAGCGACAATGGGCACGCTGATCGAAGGCGCGATTCTTGCCGTTATCGTCGTGTTCATCTTCCTGCGGGATTTACGCGCGACGGCTATTGCCGCGATTGCCTTGCCTTTGTCGATCCTGCCGGCCTTCTGGGCCATGTCCGCGCTCGGCTTCTCGCTCAACCTGGTTACGCTCCTGTCGCTGACGCTGGTGACGGGGATTCTCGTCGATGACGCCATTGTGGAGATCGAAAACATCTTCCGGCATATACGCATGGGCAAATCGCCCTATAAGGCGGCGCTGGAAGCAGCCGACGAAATCGGCCTCGCCGTTATTGCAATTACCTTCACAATCGTTGCCGTGTTCGTGCCGGTCAGCTTCATGGGCGGCATTGCCGGTCAGTATTTCCGTCAGTTCGGCATCACGGTCGCCGCTGCTGTGCTGTTTTCGCTGCTGGTGGCGCGATTGATAACCCCGCTGCTTGCGGCTTATTTCATGCGGAACGGCCACAAGCATGCAGGTGAGCAAAAAGACGGCTGGCTGTTGCGCGGTTATACACGGTTGATCCGTTGGTCTGTGCGCCATAGGCTGGCGACCGTGGCATTCGGTCTTTTGATCTTTGCCGGGTCTATCGCCAGCATGCAGCTTCTGCCGCAGGGCTTTCTCCCGGCCGAGGACGCTGCCCGCATACTGGTCGCGGCCGAATTGCCGCCGGGGACGCGGCTCGACGATATGAAGGAAACGAGTAATCAAATTACCGAAATTATCCGCAAATATCCCGAAGTTGAGCGCGTTTTCGTCGATGGGGGGCGCATTCTGGGATTTGCCGGAGGCGGCGAGGAAGTGCGCAAGGCTACCTTCGTCGTCAATCTGGTCAACAAGGATGAGCGGAAGCTGACCCAGCGCCAGCTCGAACAGAAGATCACGGCGGATCTTGCCGAGATCCCTGATATTCGTTCGTGGGTGATCAACGACAATGGCGAGCGCGGGCTGTCGCTGGTCGTTGCCGGTTCCGACGCCGAAGGTGTTGCCGACGCCGCGCCACAGATCGCCAGCGCCATGCAGCGTATTCCTGAGCTGAACAATGTCGTCGCCAATTCCGCGCTCGACAGGCCGGAGTTGCGTTTCATACCGAGGCAGGACGCCGCCGCCGAATTGGGCGTTTCGACCGAAGCGCTGTCCTCCGTCATCCGCATCGCCACGATCGGCGACAATGACGCCAATCTTGCCAAGTTCAACGCACCTGATCGGCAGATTCCGATCCGCGTCCAGCTTGAGGAGAAAGCCCGCGCGGACCGGCTCGTTCTGGAATCCCTGAAGGTGCGCACGACGAGCGGCGCGGCTGTGCCGCTGATTTCGGTTGCTTCCATCGAGACAGGGCAGGGACCGTCATCCATCAGCCGCTATGACCGCCAGCGTCAGGTGATCATCGGCGCCGATCTTGTCGGCACGGACGCCCTTGGTGTCGCAATTGAAAAAGTCTTCGCCCTGCCGGAAGTGCGCGCGCTTGAGAACAATCCGGGTGTTTCACTTCGCCAGTCAGGCGATGCCGAAGTGATGGGCGAGATCTTTGAAAGCTTCGGCTATGCCATGGGTGCGGGGCTTTTAATGGTGTTCAGCGTGCTGATCCTGCTGTTCAGCAGCTTCCTCCAGCCGATCACTATTCTGTTCTCCCTTCCGCTCTCGATTGGCGGGGCGATCTTTGCGCTTCTGGTAACGGGCCGTCCTTTCAGCTTCCCGGTCGTAATCGGCGTTCTCATGCTGATGGGGATCGTTACGAAAAATGCGATCATGCTGGTCGATTTCGCCATCGAGGAAATATCGCGCGGTGTCAAACGCTATGATGCGATCGTTGATGCCGGGCGCAAGCGTGCCAGACCGATCGTGATGACGACCATTGCCATGTCTGCCGGCATGCTGCCGAGCGCGCTGGCGTTGGGGGCGGGCGGCGAATTCCGTTCACCGATGGCCATCGCCGTGATCGGAGGGCTGATCATGTCCACCTTGCTGTCGCTGATATTCGTGCCCGCCGTGTTCGTCGTCATGGACGATCTCGGCAACGGGATCTGGCGTCTGTTCAGCCGCTTCGTCGGTGCGCCGGATAAGAGCGGTACGGAAGACGCGGAAGCCCCGGCGGAAAAGTGGGATCAGCCGGAGCTGGCGGCGACGCCTTTGCAGCGACCGCATGCGGCGGAATGATCCGCCAGGCTCATGTCTGCAATGTTCGAAAATAGGAGGGCAGCGGCACGCGCCACTGCCCGTCCTGAAGATCAGCCTACTGACCGCGTGCGCGGACGACGATGGCCGTGACCACAGCGAACAGGATATGTCCAACCAGAGCGACCCAGGTGATGCCGGTAAAGCCCAGGAAAGCCGGGTTGCCGGCGATCAGATGCGCCATGATGTATAGCGCGAAGATCCAGAGACCGACGCCGTACAGGATTGAGGACAGCAGCCACGGCAGGGACACAATGCGCTCAACGATCGGACGCCAGATGAACATCCAGCCGAACGGATAGGCAAACAGACCCGCGACATAATGCAGAAGATTGCCGCCGGGTACGTAAGGCTTGCCGAACAGCACGTTCCAGGTCTGTGTTGCAAGCGGCACTGGCGCGAGATTGGGGAAGCCGAGCATGGGCGAGATCGCCTGGCCGTACAGGTCGAAGAAAGCAGTAGAAACAGCGCCTGCTACGAGGATGGTGACGAACGTGTAAACGGACAGGCTGGGCAAGCCAGCCGAATCCGTTGCCGGTGCGGATGCCATAGTCATTTAAATCTCCTTTGCGAATATGCGTTGGCACATGGCGTCATCGCCCGTGCAGAGCCTGAAAGACGAGATCAAAATGTCGCATGTTCGGGTAACGTGCAAATCAAAGCGCGCTCACTTTTTTTGTGAGTATGCGCACAAGCGGTCACGTTGACGTGATAGGGCACAAGCTTGGCACCCTTAATGGCGCGTGAGCTGATTATGCTTCGAGACCGTGTTCCTGAAGGTCGAGCACATGGCCCGCCAGATAAAGCGATCCGGTAATCAGTATTCTGACCGGGTCTTCGGCCTCTTGTGCGCAAAGCTCAAGCGCTTCCTCGATGGAATCGGCCGGTTCGGCAACGAAGCCCTTGTGGTGCGCAATCGCACAAAGTTCGTCGGATGTATAGGCGTTGGGCTGGCCCGGGATGGCAACCGTGACGACAAAGCTTGCCAGATTCTCGAAATAGTCCAGAAAACGCGGTGCGTCCTTAGTCGACATCATGCCGACGATCAGGAACAGGGGACGGGGCACGCGATCCTCAAGATCCGCCATCGCCCTTGCCAGCACTTCGGCTGCGCCGGGATTGTGTCCGCCATCGAGCCAGATTTCCGAACTGAGCGGCGCATAGTCGTGCAATGGCCCGTGGCTTAGCAATTCGAGCCGCCCCGGCCATGAGGCGCGCCCAAGCCCCTCAGCGAGGTGGTGTTCGTCGATGTCGATGTCATCGAGCGCGCGCGCGATCGCAATCGCCGTGCCCGCATTGCCGATCTGATGGCTGCCGTTCAACCTCGGCAGCGGCAGGTCGAGAAGCTCCCGCCCATCCTGAAAAACCAGCCGTCCGTGCTGTTCATAGGCGTCCCATTGCTGACCGGCTGCGATCAGCGGCGTTTTGACAGCATGCGCCCGCTGTTCGATGACGGCCATGACTTCATCCGGCTGGTGCGAGACGATACAAGGCGTGCCGGTCTTGAGGATTCCGGCCTTCTCCCCGGCAATCGCGGCCAGTGTCTCGCCAAGAAAGCTCGTATGGTCGATGGAGATCGGCGTGATGGCCGTCAGCTTCGGCTTCTCGACCACGTTGGTGGCGTCGAGGCGGCCGCCAAGTCCGGTTTCCAGCAGAACGAAGTCCGCCGGATTTTCGGCAAAAGCCAGTAACGCTGCGACGGTTGTGATCTCGAAAAATGTAATCGGCTGACCATCATTCGCCGCTTCCGTCCGTGTCAGGACATCCATCAGCGCAGCGTCGCTGATCGGCCTGGCACCACCCTTGTCGGCAAGCTGGATGCGCTCATTGAAGCGGCGCAGATGCGGGGAGGTGAAGACATGAACGCGCTGGCCCGCCGCTTCCAGGATCGCGCGCAGATAGGCGATGATCGAGCCCTTGCCGTTCGTGCCTGCAATATGGATGACCGGAGGCAGGGACATGTGAGGATTGCCAAGGGCGTCGAGCAGCCGGTGAACACGGTCAAGTGACAGGTCGATGCTTTTGGGGTGCAGCCGCTCGAAACGCGTCAGAATATCGGCAAGGGCTGCTTGGGAAGCGGTCATGAAATACGTGTCTCTGTCCGTGCGGCTTTCAGCAAAGCAGGCATCTTGCACAAAAGCGGGCCGTACGCAATAAGGCAGTCCGGCCTATTCCGCGGCGGCTTTCTCAGGTGGGATCGTGTGAGGGCGGGATGGCTTTTCGCCCGTCTCCCCCGACTTTTTTTCCTCTTCGGGAGGCGCCGGATTTTCGGCGACCACCTTGATCTTCTCCTGTGCGGGTATTACAGGCTGTTCCGGCGGTTTTTTCTGCGCCTTGCGAACCTGGACACGGCGTTTCAGTTCACGGCGCTCCATGAACAGGCTGCACAGCCTGCTCAGCGTTTCGCGAAGCTGATGGCGATGCACGACAGCGTCCACCATGCCATGTTCCATAAGATATTCGGCGCGCTGGAAGCCATCGGGGAGTTTTTCGCGGATCGTCTGCTCGATGACGCGCGGCCCGGCAAAACAGATCAGCGCGCCCGGCTCCGCCAGATGCACATCGCCCAGCATGGCGTAGGAGGCCGTAACGCCGCCGGTGGTCGGATGCGTCAGCACCACGAGATAGGGCAGGCGGGCCTCGCGCAGGCGCTGTACGGCCACCGTCGTGCGCGGCATTTGCATCAGCGAGAACATCCCTTCCTGCATGCGTGCGCCGCCTGATGCGGCGAACAGCACATAGGGTGTCTCC
>CAYOUP010000138.1:0-8745 GCA_964407125.1 uncultured Hyphomicrobiaceae bacterium
CGTTGGCCATCAATGGGCTTATCTGCCCGATGTTGCCGAAACGATGGTTCAGCTTGTCAATCGTGAAAGCGAGATGGGCGCATTCGAGCGTTTTCATATGAACGGGCACTGGGACAGCGATGGCGGCCAGATGATCAATGCAATCAGGCGGGCCGCTGGAAATACAGACCTGCCGGTCAAGGGTTTTCCATGGACATTCCTAAGACTGGCCTCTCCATTTGTGTCTCTGCTCCGTGAGCTGATGGAAATGCGTTATCTCTGGAATACGTCAGTGCGGCTCAGAAATGACAAACTCGTCGCTTTCCTCGGTCAGGAGCCGCATACGCCGCTCGATGAGGCCGTGCAGAAGACACTGGCAGGATTAGGTTGCCTGAAAGAACAGGGCAGAACGGGCGCAACATCGACATTGACACCGGGGTTGCTTGCATAGGGGAGAACGAAACATGTCGGCGATGATCAGGGCTTGGCGCCGAAGACGACCGTCACACGCAGATCGTCGCCGCCGCGCAAGGGACGCACCGAGACGTCCGAACCGTGGCGGCGGATCAGGAAGTCGGCGCTCGATCCTTTAAGCCGGAGATCCTTGATCAGAACCTCGTCGAGAAACTCCGGCAGCCGCGGATTGCGCAGGCGGACTTCGCGCGCGGCGGGGTCGAACTCGAAGCCGAGCGATGCTTCGAGCAATGCGAAGGGCGAACCCGCAGCCCAGGCCTGCGGTGCGCAGGCAACCGGATAGAGCGTCGGCCCCCGGCCCTTGGCGCGCTGGAAACCGCAATACAGCTCCGGCAAGCGGCGCAGCTCCATGTAGCTTGCCGAATCCATCAGCCCACTGAACACACGCTCGACGGCGTCATGGGCGCCATATCTGGCAAGGCCAAGCGCGATCAGCGAATTGTCATGAGGCCAGATCGAGCCGTTATGATAGGACATCGGATTATAGCGGGACTCATCATTGGCAATGGTCCGGATGCCCCAGCCGGAGAAGAAGCGCGGGCGCATCAGCTCGCTGGCGACAACGGCTCCGCGCTCAGGCCGGACGATGCCCGAAAACAGAAGATGTCCGGCGTTGGAGGACCGCACGGCGCAGGGGCGTTTTTCGCCGTCGAGCGCCAGGGCGTAGGTGTTGAGATCCTCAAGCCAGAAGGTTTCCTCGAATTTCTCCGCAAGGCGGTCCGCTTCCGCGTTCAGTTGCTGGGCGTGATCGTAATGTCCGATCAGCCGCGCGCAGCGGGCCATGCGCCGCTTGGCTTCATAAATGTAGCCCTGCACCTCGCAGACGGCGATCGGTCCGAGAGCGAGCCGTCCATCGCTGTGGAACACGCTGTCATGCGAGTCCTTCCAGCACTGGTTCGCAAGGCCGTCCTCGGTGGCACGCTGATATTCGACGAAACCGTCGCCGTCCGGATCGCCGGGTCCGTCGATCCACTGCAGCGCGGCGATTGCGGATGGCCAAAGATCGCGCAGCGTATCCATGTCGCCGGTGCGTTCAATGTAACGGCCCAGCAGGACGAGAAAGAGCGGCGTGGAGTCGACGCCGCCATAATAATGCGCGAAGGGCACCTCGCCGAGGGCGGCCATTTCGCCGCCGCGCATTTCGTGGAGGATCTTTCCAGGCTGCGCATCGGACTCGACATCGGTCTCCGTTGCCTGGAAACGGGCGAGACGACGCAGAACGCCCTTTGCGATGGACGGATTGAACCAGAGAAGCTGTAGCGCGGTGATGATCCCGTCCCGCCCGAAGGTGGTCGAGAACCAGGGAATCCCCGCATAGGGGTATGGACCGTCCGAGGTTTCGGTGAACAGCATCGACAGGTCGGCCATCGAACGGGAGAGGATCTCGTTGAAAATGTCGTTCGAGGTCTCGATCCTCGTGGCTTCACGGATCGGCTCGCGAAGCTGGCGGCGGGCGGCAAGGAAACCGGCAATGAAGCGGACCGGTTTTTCATCGCCCGCTTTGTCGCATCCGGCCGTTATGAAGAAAGCCTTTTCTTCGTCCGGCTTCAGCTCGACAGGAAATGAGGCTGAATTGGTGGTGATCTCGGTCGGGGCCGGGTCGAACATGATCGTCGTCCGGCGGGTCCGCTTGTCGAGCCCCACATAGGTCAGGACAACGGTGTCGGGCGCGGCGACGTGGCGTTTCATCATGCCGCGCTGCTCGCGCCGCATCCCGCGCACTTCGAAAATATCCGCAAAGTCGCTGCCGAAATAGGCGGTCGCGCCGAGCTTGATGACTTGTTCACCGTAATTCTTGAATGTGACCCGCTGATAGGCCGTGTCCTGCCACAGAAAGATATTCCGGGTGATGTGGACCGTGTCCTTTTGCAGGATCAACTCGCCATCGGCAAACATATCGGGATTGGTCAGCTCGACGGTAAGCAGCGAATTGTCGTCGCGCACATTGGAGCCCAGAAGCATGGGCTGTACGCCGTCGATGACGATCTCGAGATAGGAGAGAAACCGCGTGTCGCGGTGGAAGAGACCATCCTGACCGCCAGTCGAGGCGCCAAGGTCTCCGTGGCTATCGAGCACAATGAATGCGTCATCGTGCTTCAATGTCCGGCGCGCGCGCGCATTCTGCACCCGCGCCGAGATATAAAAGGGGGCTTCCGAGAACCCATCAGGACTTCTGTTTGTCTCTAACAAGCTCTCGGCGGTCATGGCGCTCCTGTTATCAGTTCATGCGCTGCTGATCCCGTCCCACGCGAGGCCGCACCGTAGAGACGCGCTGCGGCAAGCGATGTTCCTGTGTAAGCAGCTTCTCGTAAATTTCGACGTAGTCTTCCGCCATGCGCGTTGCAGAAAACCGTTCTTCAAACCGGCGGCGCACCTGTCGGCGATCAAGATTAACGGTTTGCTGAAGCACACTCACCGCTTCTTCTTCGCTGTCCACAATGAATCCGGACATCCCGTCATCTATAACCTCAGGAACTGAACCATTCCTGAATGCGAGAACAGGCGTTCCGCAGGCCATGGATTCAATCATAACAATTCCGAACGGTTCCGGCCAGTCGATGGGGAACAGCATGGCCCGCGCATTGCCGAGGAATTCCGGCTTCTGGCGGTCGTTGATCTCTCCGATAAACTCGACGCCGGGCAGCGAAAGCATGGGTTTGATTTCATGCTCGTAATATTCGCGGTCGGCCTTGTCGATCTTGGCGGCGATACGGATCGGAATACCTGCCGCACGCGCGATGCGAATGGCCCTGTCGAGACGCTTCTCCGGCGAGATCCGGCCCAGAAACGCGACATAGTCGCCGCTTGGTTTGAGATTGGGCGTGTGCAAGCTCGTCGGCAGACCATGATAGACGGTCCCGGCGAAGTTTGCGTTCGCGACGGGCCGCCGCTGGGCGTTGGAGATCGAGACCAACGGCATCTCCGGGAACGCGGCGTAAAGTGTTTTCAGGTCGGAGACATCCTGACGCGAATGCAGCGTCGTCACGGTCTTGTCCGCAATGTCCCGGAAGAGCGGGAACTGGAAATAGTCGATGTGGAAATGAATGACGTCGAACTCGTCGGCCATGCGCCTGACCTTGTCGATCATCGTCATATAGTACGGAAACTGATCCTTTACATCCGCATCCAGCCGCAAAGCCACGCGGGAACAGCTCACCAGGTCAGCGGCTGTCGTCGAATCCCCGCTGGCGAACATGGTTACATCGTGTCCCATCCGGACAAGCTCTTCGGTCAGATTGGATACAATTCGCTCAGTACCGCCATAAAGTCTTGGCGGCACGCTTTCGATCAACGGGCTGACCTGCGCAATTTTCATTTTGTGTCATCCATCCTAAGTAACAGTCCTCACTGGAACAGGAATACAAGCAAATTGCTCCGAAATGAGGGCGGTTCGAGTTAGATTTCGTCTAGCATGAGGTGACATAAAAAGTACGTAAAAAAAGAAGTTCACCACACCATGTAACAGGGCAAACAATTCGACTGTGGAAATATATAAGCTTCTACTCAGTACTATATTTTTATACTTTTTTATTGCGGGTTTCATGGTTTCAGGGCCGTACCACTGTTAAATATGACTAAAATGCGACCAAGTGATCCATAGTGGCACAGTGTTGGCTACCTTTGGGCTGGCTGGTGAGAACACAATGTCATTTTTCGTCACTTGCCGTGTAATCAATGCTTCTCTCTTTGCCGGTCAGGCGTTCGGCTTTGCACGACCTGTTACCTGTGCCGTTTCGTTTCAGGCAGTCTTGATCTGCCAGTAACGGCATCGCCGGGTATGAGTTCCGAACGCGCTGATATATGATCTGTCCATGAGCAGTCATTACGGGCCAATATTCGCAGGACGGATCGGCGTCCGGGCAGCGGTTATCGTTGCCGGACTCGTCCTTTGCATTGCCGTTCCGCTGATGACCGCCAACTGGGTCCGCCAGATTGCGCTTGAGGAATTGAGGACGCGGTCCGGCTATCCGCTCAATCTCGTTGTCGAGAATTTGCACGGCGAGCTCGCGAAGTTCCGCTATCAGCCGGAACTGCTCGCTTCCATGCGTGATTTTTCCGGCGCCCTGCGCCAGGATGCCGATCCCGCGCTGATTCATAAGGTCAATCTGGAACTGGAGCGCATCAACAAGGTGTCGGGCGCGCTCGATACCTATCTGATGGACCGGACGGGATTGACGGTCGCGGCCAGCAACTGGGCCTCCGATAAAACCTTTGTCGGCAATAATTTCAGCTATCGCCCTTATTTCCAGGCCGCGATGCAGGGAAAAACCGGCGGCTACTTCGCTTTGGGCACGACCTCCGGCGAACGCGGCTATTATTTTGCCTATCCGGTCCGCGACGGCGAGACCATCGGCGGTGCGATCGTGACCAAGATCAAGCTCGGGCATCTTGAAGCGGGCTGGCGCTCTCCCGATGGCGAAATCATCGTGACCGATCCGCATGGCGTCATATTCATGAGCAGCCATCCCGGCTGGCTATACCGAACGTTGAAGCCGCTGCCGGAGGAAACGGTCGCCGCGCTCATGGAGAGCCGCCAGTATAACCGCTTGGAGCTGAAACCGCTCGATGCGGAAATGCCGTCCGCCAAGAATGGCAAGGCGCGGTTCATTGCGATCGCCAGCGAAGCGCCCAGTAAACGGCCCCGCCCGAAGGTCATGACGGAATATCTGCTGACGCAAGCGGACATGGCCAATGCGGGGTGGCGCGTCATGATGCTCGCGGATACCAAATATGTCGATTGGCAAGCCCACATTTCAATCGCCATTGCGGCCTTGATCATGGTCAGCCTGACGCTGGCGGCGGCAATGGTGCACCAGCGGCGCAGGCGGATTTCCGAACGCATTGCCATGCAGGAGGCCGCCAAGGGGCAACTGGAGCAGCGCGTGGAACAGCGCACGGCGGAACTGGTCGAATCGAACCAGAGGCTGACCGCTGAAATTCAGGACAGGCAGCGCGCGGAGGAGGAATTGCGGCGCACACAGTCCGAACTGGTCCAGGCAACCAAGCTGGCGGCGCTCGGGCAGATGTCGGCGGGGCTGAGCCATGAGCTGAACCAGCCGCTTGCGGCAATCGGGACTTATGCCGACAATGCGCGCGCTTTCCTCGATCGAGGCGATCCCGAAACGGCATCGAGGAACCTGTCCAGCATATCCAACCTGATTCATCGCATGGCGCGCATCATCAGAAACCTCCGGACCTATGCGCGTAACGAGCCCGTGCTGACCCGTCCGACCTCGCTGCGCGGCGCGATTGAGAACGCGCTGACGCTCTTGCAGCAAAGGATCGAAAATGCCGGCATTGCAATCCATTATGATCCGGGCCAGCTTGATCTGGCCGTTGTCGGAGGCAATGTCCGGCTGCAGCAGGTCTTCGTAAACCTTTTATCCAATGCGATTGATGCGCTTTCGGATTGCGGCGAGCGGTCGATCTGGATCTCGTCGAAGCGCGAAGACGACGGAAAGATCTGCGTCATTGTCCGCGACAGCGGTCCCGGCATTGCGGCGGAGCATCTCAAGAACGTCTTCGATCCGTTTTACTCGACCAAGGATGTGGGCAAGGGGACAGGGCTTGGCCTATCCATTACATTCGGGATCATAAAACAATTTGGCGGTGCGATCGATGTCTCCAATCATCCCGGTGGCGGAGCCGAGTTTCGCATCAGGCTTGTTGAAATCATTGACCAGACCGGCGAGGCGGCATGACGTCTGAAGTCATTCTCGTGGACGATGACGAACATGTCCGTTCAGCCTACGCGCAATCCCTTGTGTTGAACGGGTTCAATGTCAGTGTCATGCCCTCCGCAGCTGGCGTCATTGATCTTATCGGGCAGCGCTGGCCCGGCATCCTCGTGACCGATATCAGGATGGCCGGGACGGACGGCCTGGAACTGATGACGCAGGCCCTCGAAATCGACCCGGAGCTACCCGTCATTCTGATCACCGGGCATGGCGATGTCCCCATGGCGGTACAGGCCATGCGCGACGGCGCCTATGATTTCCTGCAAAAACCGTTCCCTCCGGATGTTCTTGCCGATGCGGTCCGCCGGGCGCTCGAAAAACGGCGGCTGACAATCGAAAACCGGGAGTTGCGCGCGAAGCTGACCAATGCGAGCCCGCTTGAACAGGGCATTGTGGGGCGCAATCCCGGCATGGTCAGGCTGCGGGACCTCATCCGCAATTTTGCCGAGGCCGACGCCGATGTTCTGATTCTTGGCGAAACCGGCGCGGGAAAGGAATGCGTTGCGCGCGGGCTGCATAATCTCAGTCCGCGCGGTTCCGAGCGCTTTGTTCCGATCAATTGCGGCGCGCTTCCGCAAAACATCATCGAAAGCGAATTGTTCGGGCATGAGGCGGGAGCCTTCACCGGCGCCACCAAGCGGCGTATTGGCCGGATCGAGCACGCAATGGGCGGCACGCTGTTTCTTGACGAGATCGAGAGCATGCCGATGGACCTTCAGGTCAAGATGCTCCGTGTGCTGGAGGAGCGGAAGATCACGCGGCTGGGCTCGAACGAGGAAATCCCGATTGACGTTCGTGTAATTGCAGCCACAAAGGACGATCTGCGCGATGCGGCGGCGCAGGGTCATTTTCGCGAGGATCTTTATTACCGTCTCAATGTCCTTTCACTGGCAATCCCGCCTCTGCGCGACCGGCGGGACGACGTTCCATTATTGTTCCATCATTTTTCGAGCCAGAACGTATCCCGGTCCAGCAATGCTCCGCGCGATCTCGATCCGGAGACGCTTGCCGCGCTTCTGGCGCATGACTGGCCCGGCAATGTCCGTGAGCTGAAAAACGCCGCGATACGATATAATCTCGGGCTTGAACTCGACCTGTCTCAGTCAGGCGAAACCGGTCTGTCTGCGGAGGAGAAAAGTTCAGGAACCGGATGGCTGCATCAGCAGGTGGGCACGTTCGAGAGCCAGATGATCCGGCGTGTGCTTCAGCAGAATTCCGGCAGTCTGAAACAGACTTATGAAGCGCTCGGCATTTCCCGGAAAACGCTTTACGACAAAATGCAGAAATATGGAATTGTCGCGGATAAAGAGCTGTAAGCTGACAACGCGCGATGGGTAAAATTCTACACATCAAAAGAACACAAATGTGTGAATTTCTGCCGATCCGGATGACCGTTCCTTGCCACGCCTTTCCGACGCTATCGAAAAAATTGGCATAAATTCAATATGTTATGTTTGTATTTGGATTGTCCCCAGAACAGCGCCCAGTTTTGGCACACCGCTTGTATATTGAGAGTGTGAATTTACGGCCATTCGGTTAGCATGGCCGTTCAACATCGAAAGGGAGGTTCCATTATGCGCAACCGCATTCTTGCAGCCGTCGCTGCTTCGGCTCTGATTCTTGGAGCAGCACCGGCCTTCGCAAATTGCGACGACGGCGAAATCGTCATCAAATTCAGTCATGTCGTGAATACCGACAAGCATCCGAAGGGCATTGCGGCAACTCTGCTGGCGGAACGCGTCAACAAGGAGATGAACGGCAAGGCCTGCATGGAGGTCTATCCGAATTCGAGCCTTTACGACGACGACAAGGTTCTCGAAGCCATGTTGAATGGCGACGTTCAGCTTGCGGCGCCTTCGCTGTCCAAGTTCGAAACGTTCACCAAGAAGTTCCGCCTCTTCGATCTGCCTTTCATCTTTGAAAACATCGACGCCGTGGATCGCTATCAGAATTCCGAAGACGGACAGAAGCTTCTTACGTCCATGAAGAAAAAGGGCCTGCTCGGTCTTGCCTTCTGGCATAGCGGCATGAAGCAGATGTCGGCAAACAAGCCGCTCATCCTGCCGGAAGACGCCAAGGGCCTGAAATTCCGCGTTCAGCCGTCTGACGTTCTGGTCGCCCAGTTCGAAGCCCTAGGCGCAATTCCGCAGAAAATGGCTTTCTCCGAAGTCTATGGCGCATTGCAGACCAAGGTTGTCGATGGGCAGGAAAACACCTGGTCCAATATTTATGGCCAGAAGTTCTTCGAAGTTCAGGATGGCGTGACGAATACCGACCACGGTGTTCTCGACTATCTCGTCGTTGCCAGCACCAAGTGGTGGGATGGCCTTCCTGACGATGTCCGCACTCAGCTTGCAACGATCATGAAGGAAGTCACCGCAACGCGGAACGCTGAGGTCACCAAACTCGAACTTCAGAACAAGGAAAATATCATCAAGGCCGGTTCGGAAGTTCGCACCCTGACACCCGAGCAGCGCGCTGCCTGGGTTGATGCCATGAAGCCGGTCTGGGCCAAGTTTGAAGGCGACATCGGCGCCGATGTCATCAAGGCGGC
>CAYOUP010000139.1:0-8722 GCA_964407125.1 uncultured Hyphomicrobiaceae bacterium
TTGCTTGTGGTCGATGCCAGCCAAGGCGTCGAGGCGCAGACACTTGCCAATGTCTACAAGGCGCTGGACAATGATCACGAAATCATCCCCGTTCTTAACAAGATCGACCTGCCTGCTGCCGAGCCGGACCGTGTGCGCCAGCAGATCGAGGATGTGATCGGGCTGGACGCCAGCGATGCTCTGGAAATTTCGGCGAAATCGGGCCTTGGCGTGGCCGAGGTGCTGGAAGCGATCGTCACGCGCCTGCCCGCTCCGCAGGGCGACCCGGCAGCGCCGCTCAAGGCGCTGCTGGTCGATAGCTGGTATGACGCCTATCTAGGCGTCGTCGTGCTGGTCCGTGTCATCGACGGCTCGATGGCGAAGGGTGACAAGATCAAGCTGATGTCGAACGGCGCGATCTATCAGATCGATCGGGTCGGCGTGTTCCAGCCGAAACGCGAAATGTGTGCCCGGCTGTCGGCGGGTGAGATAGGCTTTTTCACCGCCGCGATCAAACAGGTGGCCGACACGCGGGTCGGGGACACGATCACCGGCGACAAGCGCCAGACGGCCAAGGCGTTGCCCGGTTTCATGCCAGTCCAGCCCGTGGTGTTTTGCGGATTGTTCCCGGTCGACAGTGCGCAGTTCGAGGATCTGCGCGAGGCGATGGGCCGGTTGCGTCTCAACGATGCGTCCTTCGAATATGAAATGGAAACTTCGGCGGCGCTGGGCTTTGGCTTCCGTTGCGGCTGCCTCGGGCTCCTGCATCTGGAGGTGATCCGCGAACGGCTGGAGCGCGAATTCGACATTGACCTGATCACCACGGCGCCAAGCGTGGTCTACAAGCTGCACATGACCGACGGGACCATGCAGGAAATGCATAATCCTGCTGACATGCCTGAAGTCGTCAAGATCGACCACATCGAGGAGCCGTGGATTAAGGCGACGGTTCTTGTTCCCGACGAATATCTCGGATCGGTGCTGAAATTGTGTGAGGACCGGCGCGGCAGGCAGGTTGACCTGTCCTATGCCGGCGCGCGGGCGATGGTGGTCTACGAATTACCGCTCAACGAAGTGGTGTTTGATTTTTACGACCGCCTCAAATCCGTGACCAGCGGCTATGCGTCATTCGACTACGAGATCAGCAGCTACGAAACCGGCGATCTGGTGAAGATGTCGATTCTCGTCAATGACGAGCCGGTCGATGCGCTGTCGATGATCGTGCACCGCTCAAGATCGCAGCAGCGCGGGCGCGTCATGTGCGAGAAGCTGAAAGAGCTGATCCCGCGTCACATGTTCAAGATCCCGATCCAGGCGGCGATCGGCGGCAAGGTGATCGCGCGTGAGACGCTTTCGGCGCTGCGCAAGGATGTGACGGCGAAATGTTATGGTGGCGATGTGACCCGCAAACGCAAGCTGCTGGACAAGCAGAAAGAGGGCAAGAAGAAGATGCGCCAGTTCGGCCGCGTCGAGATCCCTCAGGAAGCGTTCATTGCCGCGTTGAAGATGGACGAGAACTGACCCAGCGCTTTCGCGTGTCAAATGAACGGGTGGCGTGATTCTGCCCGCGCCAGGCCGAATATGATTCTATCGGGAATCATCGTCAGCATTCACCCCCGATTCCCTTTTTGACCTCGCCTTTTCCAAAAATTGTCAACAGCCTGTGAGATGAATGCATCTTTTGGTTGTATTGCAATGCCTGTTGCGTCAAATGGGCTGGTAACGTTTTTTGCTTAATAAACAAGGTGAGTTCAGGGCGCTATTGCCTTGAAATTCAGCCATTTCATTTGTGTAAAAGCGTACTTTGCAAATATGTCACAGCGTGACCGATAAACTTGTTACGCCTCTCAATTTAAGATTGAAGCAACCAAAGATTGTATATAAGCCAAGTAATGCAATCAGGAATTGCATATGCCGATTCCCACGAATGGTGACCGCGTAACATACGGAAAGGCAAACGCAGGGAGACCTGCATTCTTTAACATGGAGCCCGCTCAGCGGTGAAAATTATGATTCGCGGATTCATGAAGACAACAAGTCTTGTGACGCTGGTCGCTGCGACTGGTCTGATTCTGGGCAATTCTGCTTATGCCCCGGCCAATGCGGCCGATCTTGGTGGTGGTTGCTGCGCCGATCTGGAGGAGCGCGTAGCTGAACTCGAGGCGACGACGGCCCGTAAAGGCAATCGTATCGTATCGCTCCAGATTTACGGTTATGTCAGCCGTGGTATCCTGTATTGGGATGCTAAGGATGGTGCAGATGGCGGCGGTAGCCTTGGTGCTAATACGAGTGCATCAAAAGTTACTCTGGTTGACGAAGACGGCAGCCGCTTCGGCTTTCAGGGATCTGCAACCTTGAGGCCCGGTTGGACGGCCGGTTACCAGATTGAAGTTGGTACAGACGTCGTGCAAGGGGGATCCCTCTATGTTCGTCACAACCATCTCTGGATCGAGAGTGAGCAATATGGTCGCTTCACAATAGGTGAGCAGAGTGCTGCCACTGACGGTATCGCGCACATCGTTCTTGCTAATGCCTACACGGATTCAGGGGCCTATTTCAATACAACCTATACGGCTCTGACTGCAGGGTCGTATGGAGATTTTAACGGCGGACGTGGTGATTACCTTCGTTACGACTCGCCCTCAATCTACGGTTTCATCCTTTCTGCTACCTGGAGTAATGATCCGGATAGCAGCACGGATGCCTCCGGTACTTCCGATAATGAATATTGGGATGTCACGCTGCGTTACAGTGCTGAATATAACGCATTCCGCGTGGCTGCCGGTATTGGTTACACCTATTGGGAACAAACAGGTGGAGGTGACTACGAGATCGTGCAGGGATCCGGCTCTATCATGCACATTCCTACCGGTCTGTTCTTCTCTTTCTCGACAGGTAACAGGGATACTGCTGGTTCATCCACGGATGAGGATTACTGGTACATTAACGGCGGTGTAGAGCGCGCCTTCACGTCACGTGGCAAAACCACCTTCTATGGCGAATATGGCCAGTATGAAGATGGCGATGACGATACGATGTACGGCCTTGGCGTCGTGCAGGCTTTCGATGCCGCTGCCATGGATATCTATGCACAGTATCGGCATGTTGAGGAGGACGATAATCAGGACTCCTTCCAAACAATCGTCCTCGGCACCAAGATTAAGTTCTAAGCCGGTCAGATGAAACACGATGCGGCGCTAGCTTATGGAATGAGCAGGCGCCGCATCTAACCGACACAGAAACATAGCCCGACTCAGAACAGACAGGGCTCGTTTCGTAAAAAAGAAGAACAACACTTTTAAACTGAAGCCGCTGCGAGTCAGCGGCTTTTTTATTTTGCGTTCCGTGGTATATGCCGTGGAGGGAGCTTGGCGAAAGGACAGGCGTATGGAAACAAACGTAGGCGTTCTCGACGGTGCGGCCCGGCTGATTTCGGGATTACTTCTTCTTGCGGCCAGCTATGAGAAATTCGGAGCTTTACCGGACAGCCTTGTGTGGATTACATGGCTTCTCGGCTGCGCCCTGGTGCTTACAGGGTTGTTTCATCACTGCTTCATCTACCGGATGCTTGGAATGAGCAGTTGCGCATACGGACCGTCGTCCGGCAAGGAATAACATGCCGTGCTCCATCGATTGCAGATTTTGACAGCGCCGCCCTCTGATCGTCTGAAATATTGCCACTCACAAGCTTATATATTACCGGGACATATCCATGACATCAGCAAACTGGTTCTCCGTCATACTCGCAGCGGGTCTTGGGACTCGTATGAAATCGCGAATACCGAAAGTGCTGCATCCCGTGGCGGGGCGTCCAATGCTGGGGCATGCCATTTCGGTGGCGGAGCAGGCCGGAACGTCGGGCAATGCAATTGTCGTCGGCCCCGAGATGCAAGCCGACCCGGCCAGGCTCCAACAGATCGCGGGAGCGCAGTTCTATGTGCAGGCGGAACGTCTGGGAACGGCCCATGCGGTCCTTGCCGCCAGACCCGCACTTCTTGAGCAGGCGGAAAGACCTATCGTCATACTCTATGGCGACACTCCACTGTTGCGCCAGGAAACGCTGAAGCGGCTCGTAGCCGCGCTTGATGATGGTGCGGCGATCGCTGTTCTCGGCTTCGAGAGTGAAAATCCAACCGGATATGGCCGGATCTTGCGCAATGAGGAGGGCCAGGTCGTCGCCATTCGCGAGGAAAAGGATGCCACCGAGGCCGAGCGCGCGATACGGCTGTGTAATTCCGGCGTTATGGGCTTTTGTGCCGGTCAATGCCTCTCCCTGATCGACCGCATTGGCAACAATAATGCAAAGCAGGAATATTACCTGACGGACGCTGTCGAGATTGCCTGCGCCGAAGGGCTGTCCGTGGCGGCCGTTACCTGCGATGAAGATGAGGTCATGGGTGTCAATGACCGCGTGCAGCTCGCCGCCGCCGAGGCCATCATGCAGATACGCTTGCGGGAAGCGGCCATGCGCGAGGGCGTAACAATGATCGCGCCGGAAACCGTGACGATGAGCTGGGATACACGGATCGGCCAGGACGTGACGGTCGAACCGAATGTGTTTTTCGGCCCCGGCGTGACAATCGAGGAAGGCGCTCAGATCAAGGCCAATTCCTATCTCGAACAGGCAATCGTGCGAAAGGGGGCGATGATCGGTCCGTTCGCGCGGCTGCGTCCGGGCACGGATATCGGTGAAGGCGCCAAGATCGGCAATTATGTCGAGGTCAAGAACGCTACGGTCGAGAGCGGCGCGAAGGTCAATCATCTCGCTTATGTCGGCGACGCCCGGATCGGCGCGCGCGCCAATCTCGGCGCGGGAACCATTATCTGCAACTATGATGGTTACAAGAAAAGCTTTACCGAGATCGAGGAGGATGCGTTCATCGGCTCGAACAGTGCCCTGGTCGCACCGGTCAAAATCGGGCGCGGCGCATATATCGGCTCTGGCAGCGTCATTGTGCGGGATGTCGAGCCGGATGCGCTTGCTGTCGAACGCTCGCACCAGCGGCAAATTCCGGGCTGGGCCGCGCGTAACAGGCAAAAGCGCTGACGGGGAATGTGCGCCGATGCGGATACGGATTGTGCCGTCTGGTCGTGCGTGCCGCATATTGAAGCCGGGCTGAAACACTTTGTAACCGGCTTTGATTTTGCATT
This sequence comes from uncultured Hyphomicrobiaceae bacterium, assembly GCA_964407125.1. Classification (GTDB taxonomy): domain Bacteria; phylum Pseudomonadota; class Alphaproteobacteria; order Rhizobiales; family Rhodomicrobiaceae; genus JAHQVI01. Next base: position 5,131 of record CAYOUP010000139.1, read on the forward strand.
TCCGGGCAATCATCGCAAAACCGTAAACATGGCTTAACGATTTCGCTTTGACAGGAGACAGAGCATGTGCGGCATTGTCGGTATCCTGGGCAAGAGACCCGTTGCTGAAGACCTGATCCGGTCGCTGAAGCGCCTTGAATATCGCGGTTACGATTCCGCTGGCATCGCCACTGTCGATGGCGGCAGGCTGGACCGGCGGCGCGCACAGGGCAAGCTCGGCAATCTGGAAGAGAGCGTTGCGGCCGCGCCGATCTCCGGAAACTCTGGCATTGGGCATACGCGCTGGGCGACACATGGCGCACCGACACAGCGCAACGCACACCCCCATATGTCCGGCGGCGTGGCCGTGGTCCATAACGGAATTATCGAGAATTTCCGAGAACTTCGCCAGCAACTCGAAGCCGAGGGCGCCGCGTTCGAAACCGATACCGATACCGAAGTCATCGTGCATCTGATCGAACACGAAGTTCGGCGCGGAGCAACACCACAGAACGCAGTTGCTGCAACGCTCAAATGTCTTGATGGTGCGTTTGCCCTGGCAATCCTCTTTGCGGGAGAGGATGACCTGATGATCGGCGCGCGGCGGGGCAGCCCGCTCGCAGTCGGGCATGGCGATGGCGAGACCTATCTCGGCTCCGATGCGCTGGCGCTCGCTCCGTTCACGGATCGTATCACCTATCTCGATGATGGCGACATGGCGGTTCTGACGCGGTCCTCGGTCCAGATCTACGACGAGAGCGGCGTCGAAGTACCCCGCGCAACGAAGATTTCGCACGCGAGCGCGCTGCTCGCCGACAAGGGCAATTACCGTCATTTCATGCTCAAGGAAATTCACGAGCAGCCGGATGTGATCAGCCATACGCTCGGCCAGTATGTGCGCTTTGTCGAGGAAAGCATTGAGCTTCCACAGCTCGACATCAATTTCGAGAAACTCTCGCGGCTCACGATCTCGGCATGCGGTACGGCCTTTTATGCCGGCCTCGTCGCCAAATACTGGTTCGAGCGTTATGCGCGGCTGCCGGTGGAAATCGACATCGCGTCGGAATTCCGCTACCGCGAGGCTCCACTGCCTGACAACGGCCTGGCGCTGTTCATTTCGCAATCAGGAGAAACTGCCGACACTCTTGCCGGACTGCGCTATTGCAAGGAAAACGGCCAGACCGTGTTGTCCATCGTCAATGTCCAGGAATCGACGATTGCGCGCGAGTCCCACGCCATCCTGCCGACGCTTGCGGGACCTGAAATCGGCGTTGCTTCGACCAAAGGCTTTACGAGCCAGCTCACCGTTCTCGCTGTTTTGGCTATCGCCATCGGCCGGGCACGCGGCGTTCTGAGCGGCAAGCAGGAAAATGAGCTGGTGCGCAGCCTTATCGAACTGCCGCGCCTTATGAATGACGTGCTCCACCGCGAAGGAGAGATCGACAGGCTGGCGCATACGCTGTCCAGCGCCCGGGATGTGCTCTATCTGGGGCGTGGAATTTTTTATCCGCTGGCCCTGGAAGGCGCGCTGAAACTGAAGGAGATCTCCTATATCCATGCGGAAGGCTACGCGGCTGGCGAGCTGAAACACGGCCCCATCGCGCTCATCGACGAGAACATGCCCGTCATCGTACTGGCGCCCAATAACGGCCTTTACGAAAAGACCATCTCCAACATGCAGGAAGTTGCGGCCCGTGGCGGGCGGATCATTCTCATCACGAGCAAGACTGCCGGCGATCCGGGAACGGAACTGGCCAGCGAGATTCGTGTGCCGGATGCGCATGATTTCGTTGCGCCGATCCTCTATGCGCTGCCGGTTCAGCTTCTGGCCTATTACACCGCGGTGCATCTGGGAACGGACGTCGATCAGCCACGCAACCTCGCCAAGTCGGTCACAGTGGAATAGCTATTCATCTCTGTCCCGGTCAGCTTATGCCCTGTCTTTAAGTTTCACCAATCATTAAACGGCCATTTGCTCCAGGCATCAGCCACGATTTAAACCGCTCGACGGGCTGCGGCGTGTCGAAAAGAAAACCCTGAAAAATATCGCATTTCAATTCCCGCAGCCAATTCGCTTGCTCCATCTCTTCGACACCTTCTGCGGTGACGACAGCTCCAAGCCCATGTGCCAATTCGATAATATTTGCGCAAATCTGTGCATTCGTTTTGTTTTCAAGCGCCGACTGAACAAAGCAACGGTCGATCTTGATCTCGTCGATTGGAAGTTTCGTAAGGTAGGCCAGTGACGAGTGACCGGTCCCAAAATCGTCGATCGAAATCCTTGCGCCAACGGCGCGGATCTCGTGCAACTTGTCGATCATGCCGCCGGAGTCGGACATCGCAAAATTTTCAGTAATCTCAAGTGTGAGGCGAGAAGGTGGAATAGCGGCACTTTCGATTGCCCCGATCACGGTGGCGACCCAATCCTGCTTTTGGAATTGTTTGGCAGTGACGTTAATGCTGACCGCTGCTTTCTCATAGCCATGATCGATCCACTCGCGCAATTGCTGGCAGGCTGTTTGCAGCACGTAAAAACCAATCGGCAGCATCAACCCGCCTCGCTCGGCAACGCCAAGAAATTCGCACGGCATGCGTATGCCGCCAGCGGGATCGCGCCATCGGATCAAGGCCTCACAACCACACAATTCAAGCGTGTTAGCATCAAGTTTGGGTTGGTAGTGTAATTCGAACTGGCGTTGGCTGGTTGCTTTGCGAATCGCTTGCTGGAGATCAAATTCCTTGAGTGCGTTGATCCCCAATCTAGCAGAAAAGAACGCATAGTACGGGTCTTCGGCGACACTCGCCCGTTCGGCGGCAAGAGCGGCATGCCGCACAAGATCGGTAGAGCTGTCACCATCATTCGGGTAAACGGCGATGCCAACCACCGGATTAGCGGTACATTCCGCATCATTGACTAAAATAACCTTTTGTAATTCAGAAATCGTGGCTTTGCTGCCTTTGATGGCGCAAGATGGTGAATTGCAGTCCAGTGATATCATGACAAGTTCATCTGACGAAATTCGTCCTACGGTATCGCTGTCAGGAAGTAATTTTCGAATGCGCTCGAGCGCGATACAAACTGCTTCTTCACCGGCTTCATAACCGAGTATGGTGTTGATGCGGCGAATACCACGTAGATACACAAACAGGACCGTGAATAATTCCTGTTTTTTTGAAGCTGTTTTTATGCACTCATCCAGATAAGAATGAAGCGTCTTATGATCGACCAGCGAGTTGCTTGGGACAACATCGTTCATTTTTTACAAGCAACCTCACGACACAGCAGGTGATCAATCGGAAATTCGAGGCGATTATTATGGGCATGACATCAATTAAAAATTATTGAATATCAATGCTTGCAAATCTCTTGAAGGAACGCCAATGCTCCCTGAGTTTGCGTAACTCGCTGGTGCTAGCGGAGCGAATTTGACTGTTGAGCCCTGCATATATCGAGGTCTTAGAGAGTCCTTGAAAACCAAGAGAGCGTGCGCATTAACAAGTCATCAATTATTGCGCTGCCTTCGAACACACCAAGGCCTTGATCAGTGTCAAGAGTAATCAGCTCGTGCTGGCCAGAGTGATATCGCAAGAGGTTTTCAGCTAGGTCGACCGG
>CAYOUP010000140.1:0-8666 GCA_964407125.1 uncultured Hyphomicrobiaceae bacterium
AAGAAAGTCGGAATTAGACCAGTGCGAGTCCCCGGGGTAACTATAATGCGTGATCTCTCCGGAGCTGCTCAGTTGGTAATGGAAGCCTTGGGCTAACCTCTATGTAAGGAAGCACATCTCACCCCACACTAGCCACACTCCGCATCATCCCTTATAAGAAGCGTGCGAAACTGGCGGCGAGGCCCCATTCATGGCCCATCCGCCCTTAAGACCATCCGCGTTCAAGGAGTATGACGATGACTGGCGCTTGGAGCCCTGGGAGCTGGCGCGCAAAGCCGATCAAGCAAAACCCGGCCTATCCGGACAAGTCCGCGCTCGAAGCCGTCGAGGCCGAGCTGGCGAGCTATCCGCCGCTGGTTTTTGCAGGCGAGGCGCGCGAGCTGAGAGCAGAACTGGCTGACGTCGCCGAGGGGCGGGCCTTTTTGCTGCAGGGGGGCGATTGCGCCGAGAGCTTTGCCGAGCATGGCGGCGACAATATTCGCGATTTCTTCCGCGTTTTCCTGCAGATGGCGGTGGTGCTGACCTATGCGGGCGGGATGCCGGTCGTCAAGGTCGGGCGCATTGCCGGGCAGTTCGCCAAGCCGCGCTCTTCGGATATGGAGACGGTGCAGGGCGTCGAGCTGCCGAGCTATCGCGGCGACATCATCAATGATATCGCCTTCACGCCCGAGGGCCGCACGCCCGATCCGCAGCGCATGATCAGCGCCTATCGCCAGTCGGCGGCAACGCTGAACCTGCTGCGCGCCTTCGCCGAGGGCGGTTTTGCCGATCTGGAGCGCGTGCATCAATGGACGATGGGCTTTCTCGCCGACAGCCCAGCCGGTGAGCGCTACATGGAACTGGCCGACCGGATCAGCGACAGCCTGACCTTCATGCGCGCCTGCGGCATGACATCCGAAGCGATGCCGGAATTGCGCCGCACGAATTTCTACACCAGCCATGAAGCGCTGCTGCTGGCCTACGAACAGGCTTTCACGCGCACGGACTCCACCAGCGGCAAATGGTATGCGACCTCCGGCCATATGATCTGGATCGGCGACCGCACGCGCCAGCTCGATCACGCGCATATCGAGTTTGCGCGCGGCGTTCACAATCCGATCGGGCTGAAATGCGGCCCGTCGCTGGCCCCGGACGATCTGATCCGGCTGATTGATGCGCTCAATCCGTCGAACGAGGCAGGGCGGCTGACGCTGATCGCCCGTTTCGGCGCGGACAAGGTGGCTGAGCATCTGCCGAAGCTGATCCAGGCGGTGCAGCGCGAGGGCAAGAAGGTGGTCTGGTCGTGCGATCCGATGCATGGCAACACGATCACGCTCAACAGCTACAAGACGCGGCCGTTCGAGAATATCCTGCGCGAGGTCGAGGCGTTCTTCGATGTGCATCGCGCCGAGGGTAGCTATCCGGGCGGGCTGCATGTCGAGATGACCGGCAAGAACGTCACCGAATGCACCGGCGGCGCGCAGCTCATCACCGAGCTGGACCTGTCGGACCGCTATCACACGCATTGCGATCCGCGGCTGAACGCCAGCCAGGCGCTGGAACTGGCCTTCCTGGTGGCGGAGCGCTTGCGCCGCGACAGGATCGCCAGGAACGAGACGGCAAATGCCGCCGCGCTGACGTCTTAGAGCGGGTAAAAGCCGGTCAGGTCTGAAGGCTCAGAAACATGCAGAAATCCCTGCCCTGGCGGGGATTTTTGCCATATGGGATTGTGGGGCACAGGATTTTCAACTGCGTTTATGATTTAACTGATCCCGCTTTTGCGCTAATCCGTCTATGACGCATGTTTCGCGATTGCGTTTTGCGGGTGCAGATCTGAAAGACAGCGTGTTCCGCAGAGTGTTTTTGTTTCGGGAGCCAGATTATGGGACTCACGGTTAAAACGTCGGCCTGGGATACGCTTAAAGCGAATGGGCTCGGCGAAACGGTCGAGCAGGCGGTCAAGCAGGCCGTTACGAATCGCGCGACGAATCCGGTCAATGGTGATGGCGGAAGCTTTGACATGCCTGAGCTTCCGGAAGCGGTGCCGGAGCCGCCGAATGTATCCTGGCCGATGCCCATTGAAGAGTTCCAATATGGTCATTTCCTGGAACCCGGCGACATCATCCTCAGCACGAAGCTGGAGAGCTTTTTTTCTTTCCTGGTCAAAGAGTTCGATCATGGCCGGTTCGCCCATGCGGCGTTGACCTTCATCACACCGCGCTATTACGCCGGCGTTGACCGCTCCTTTCTGATCGAGGCCAATTTCAGCGGCGTCGATCTCGGCGCATTCTCAGAAATCGTCTCGCCTACCAAGATCTACAAGGATACGCATGAGCGGCCACGCTATGTGGTTGGCGTGAAACGGCTTGAGACGGACTGGTTCCGTCAGGAGATGCGTCCCATGGTGAGCGGGCGAATGCTGCGCTTCATCAAGGATGACGATTATAATTTCGCACTGCTTGCGGCGCTGGCAGCCAACCGTTCCAGCTTTTTCTTCCGTCTGCGCGACAAGCTGTTTGGCCGCGCGCCGACGATCTCCGAATTCATCAAGCGCAGCAAACGCTTCGCGCCGGTCGATTTCATCTGCTCCGGTTTCGTTCAGTTCGCCTATGTCGACATGGTGCGCAGCGCCATCGAATCGGGCATGCTCTCGCCTGCCTATGCCGAACGTGCGATCGACGAGGTCTTTTTTGCCGACTGGGTCAATCCGCAAAGCTCGATGGAAGAGCTGATGGCGGTCAAGCCGCGCGAACTGGCTGCGAGTCCCAGGCTGAAATGGAAATATCTGATCTATGGCGGGAAGGCGCATAAGGTCTCTTCCGACGAAGAGGTCGAAGAGCTGTTCCGCCGCATCAACGTCGAACGCAACTCATGGGATGCCGCATGAGAAAAAATCGGAATATCGCTGACCGTTCATGACAGTTTCCAAAACCTCAACGCTGCGCATCGCACTGGCTCAGCTGAACTCCACGGTCGGCGATCTCGAAGGCAACGCCAGGCTGGCGCGGAAGGCGCGGGCGGAAGCAGCAGCGCAGAATGCCGATCTTGTCGTCTTTTCCGAGCTGTTCATCACCGGCTATCCGCCTGAAGACCTGATCCTGAAACCGGCCTTCATAGAAGCGTCGAAACAGGTCATCGAGGAACTGGCGAAGGAAACCGCCGATGGCGGTCCCGCCCTGCTGATCGGTACGCCCTGGCCCGGCGAGGATGGCGGCTCACCTTATAATTCCGTCGCTCTTCTCGATAACGGCGCGATCTCGGACATTCGCCATAAGGTCGATCTCCCCAATTACGGCGTGTTCGATGAAAAGCGGGTTTTCAGGCAGGGGCCTATGCCGGGGCCGATGAATTTCCGCGATGTCCGGCTCGGCGTCCCGATCTGCGAGGATATGTGGACCGAGGATGTGTGCGAATGCCTTGCGGAGACCGGCGCGGAACTGCTGCTGGTGCCGAACGGCTCGCCCTTCACGCGCAACAAGCATGACATCCGTATGGGCCATGCCGTTTCGCGGGTAACGGAAACCGGGCTGCCGCTCATCTATGTGAACCAGGTCGGCGGTCAGGATGAACTCGCATTCGACGGCGCATCTTTCGCGCTCAATCAGGGCGGCGGGCTTATCGTTCAGATGCCGGGCTGGGTCGAGGCGCTCACCGTCACCGAATGGGTGCGCGGCGATGATGGCTGGCGCTGCGAGACCGGGGAGCGCGTACTGCTCGAAGAAGGCGAGGACGCGATCTATATGGCCTGCATGACGGGCCTGCGCGACTATGTCGACAAAGCTGGTTTTCCGGGCGTGGTGCTTGGGCTTTCAGGCGGGATCGATTCCGCGCTGACGGCGGCGCTTGCCGTTGATGCGCTCGGCGTCGACCGGGTGCAGTGCGTGATGCTGCCCTATCGTTATACATCCAACGAGTCGATGAGCGATGCCGCGGCCTGCGCCGAAGCGCTTGGCGTGCGTTACGATACAATCCCGATTTTCGCCCCCGTCGAGGGCTTCACCGAGAGCCTGCGCCCGGTCTTTGAAGGCAAGGCGCCCGACATTACCGAGGAAAACCTGCAATCGCGAACGCGCGGAACGATCCTGATGGCGATCTCCAACAAGTTCGGTTCGATGCTGGTGACCACGGGCAACAAATCCGAGGTGTCCGTCGGTTACGCCACGCTCTATGGCGACATGAATGGCGGTTTCAATCCGATCAAGGATCTTTACAAGACGCAGGTCTACGCCCTGTCGCGCTATCGGAACGGCGGGCGCCCGAAAGGCGCTCTGGGTCCTGAAGGCGTGGTGATTCCGGAAAACATCATCACGAAAGCGCCGACGGCTGAGCTTCGCGAAGATCAGACCGATCAGGACTCCCTGCCGCCCTATGATGTACTCGATGACATTCTCGAATGCCTGGTCGACAAGGAGATGCCGCTCACGGACATTGCCGCGCGCGGCCATGCTCCGGAGATCGTCAAGAAGGTCGAACGGCTTCTCTATCTGGCCGAGTATAAACGCCGCCAGTCCGCGCCGGGCGTGAAGATCACAAGCCGGAATTTCGGCCGCGACCGGCGCTATCCGATCACGAACAAGTTCCGCGAGAAGCTATGAAACCAGTCGTCCGCTTTGCGCCCAGCCCGACCGGCCGCCTTCACATCGGCAATATGCGGCCTGCGCTGCTGAACTGGCTGTTCGCCCGGCGCGATGAGGGCACATTCATCCTGCGTTTCGACGATACGGACAAGGAACGCTCGCGCGAGGATTATGTCGAGGGTATTCGCGAGGATTTGCGCTGGCTCGGGCTGAACTGGGATCAGGAAATCCGTCAATCGGCGCGTGTTGCGCGTTACGATGCCGTGGTTGCGATGCTCAAGGATACGGGCCGTCTTTACCCTTGTTATGAGACGCCGGACGAACTTGAGCGCCGCCGCAAACGCCAGCTCGCGCGCGGGTTTCCGCCCGTTTATGACCGCGCTGCGCTGAAACTGACGGAAGACGACCGCAAGGCTTTGGAAGCGGAAGGCCGCAAACCGCATTGGCGCTTCCAGCTGGAAGACCGCTCGGTGGCGTGGGACGACCTCATTCGCGGCGAGCAGACGATCGAGGCGTCTTCGCTCTCCGATCCGGTCCTGATCCGCGCGGACGGCACCTATCTTTACACGCTGCCAAGCGTTGTCGATGACGCCGATTACGGCATCACCCATATCATCCGCGGTGAGGACCATGTCGCCAATACCGGCGTGCAGATCCAGCTTTTCGAAGCAATGGGCTTTCCGCCTCCCGCTTTTGCTCATCACAATCTGCTGGTCGGCGCGGAGGGGCAGGCGCTCTCAAAGCGGCTCGGCTCGCTGTCGATTCAGTCCTTCCGCGAAGCCGGGCTCGAACCTATCGCGGTGCTGTCCCATTCGGCGACGATCGGCACATCGAACCCGGTTGCGCCGTATAAGAGTTTGGCCGAACTTGCCGGGCTGTTCGATTTCGCCAAACTGTCCAGGGCGCCCGCCCGTTTCGATGTCGAGGAGCTTAAGGCGCTGAATGCGAAGACGCTGCAGGAACTGGATTATGAAAGCGCGGCCCCGCGTCTGCGGGAGTTGGGGATTGAGGCCAGCGCGGATTTATGGGAAACAGTGCGTCCCAACCTGTCTGTCTTTGATGAGGTCAAGGGCTGGTGGGGCGTGATAACAGGGCCTGTGATGCCGCAGATCGAGGACGAAGTTTTTATTGCCAAGGCGGCCAGCCTATTGCCGCCTGAACCCTGGAGCGAGGAAACCTGGAGCGAGTGGACCGGAGCGGTCAAGGCGGCGACGGGCGCCAAGGGCAAGGCGCTCTTCCAGCCGCTTCGTCTTGCGCTGACCGGGCAAGACCACGGCCCTGAGCTCAAACGTCTTCTGCCCTTGATCGGACGTGAAAAAGCGCTTGCGCGGCTTCATGGGGAAACGGCATAGCTATGGCGTCTAGTGGATCAAACGTGACATTTGAATCCCTCCCGCCATACGGCTTTATTGAGGTAAGTGCTTCAAATGTCATGTCAATTTGATCCATCAGTAAAAACGACGTGGTTCGAAGCGCTAGATACGAACCGCTAGCCGGCGAAGGGGCCACGCCATGAAATCTGACCATTGTTCACAATATTTTGCAGTTGCCTTATCTATAGGACAAAAGTCGTATTGTGAGTTATAGTTCGATGGTTTCTAACGCAAATACTCTGAACATTTTTCAACGCCGCTTGAGGCTGGGAATTATGCGTGCAGGAACAGCAAGGTCAGGCATGAAAAATGAGCTAATGTTGCATGGCGCATTTACTTGCTGTTGGCGGGTTATACTTACCGTTTCTTGCGTAGGTTTCGTGGCTTGCTATAGCCTAGTTCCAGCAAAAGCGGGAAATAATTCAGCCGCCTTGCGAGCCAGGCTCATCCCCGTTCAGCAGTCTACTGAAAAATCCGATCGTGCAGGCATAAAGTTGTCGCTTGCGCAGGCGATGTGGGCGTCCCTGGCATTCGAGGACGGCAATCAGCTTGCCCGCCTGCTCAGCAATGGCGCCGATCCGAACGCGCCTGAAGAAATTTCGCTGATGACGCCCTTGATGGTTTCGGAGAAAGCCGAGATTGCCAAGCTGCTGCTTGAAGCCGGCGCCGATCCGAATGGCAGGGACAAGCTCGGCCGCACCGTAACCCATCATGCCGTGAAGATGACGGAAGCGGCCACGATCGTCCGGCTGCTCGGCGAGGCGGGCGCGAATATCGACGTTCGTGCTGATGGAATCGCGAATATGACCCCACTCTTATGCGCGGTCGAGCATTACACCGAAGACCAGGACCATGAAGAAACAGCGCTTGTCATCCGTATACTGGCACATTTAGGCGCTGATCTCGAAGCGGTCGACTCCGCTGGCCGCAGCGCTCTCGTAATCGCCGCCGCGTCCAATCAGCCGAGACTGATCCGTCTGCTGATCGAGCTGGGCGCTGATCCGCAACGCGCGACGTCGGATGGGAAGACCCCGCTGGATTATGCGCGTGAAGCGAATGCGCAAGACGCTATCCAGGAGCTGGCGTCCATATCGTCCCCAGCGTCCAAGGCTAACTGACGGCTATCACAGCTTTTTCAATTCATCCATCATCATGTAGACAAGGCTATTCAAACCGGCGTTTCCACTCCTCGACCTGCCGCTTGGCGACCTCGTGGGATACGCCATATCGCTTCTCTATGCTTTCAGTGAGACCTTTATAGCCTCCCTGAATGCCGGCCAGATCCTCATCCGACAGCGCATCCCATTCCTTGCGGATCTGTTCTTCCATTTCGTGCAGATCATACGCGCTTTTTTTGTCAGTCATGGAAGGCATCCTTTTGCATTTTCGATCTAAGAGGAAAATGCGTCCAGCCTGGACGGAGTTCAAGGGCCAATTCGGGAACGACAGGGCGGATCATTGAATGTAAAACCGGTTGTGAGATGCGTTACCCCATTTTCAACCTGAATTGCTGATACCATCTCTCCAGCTTCAGCGGCATTAGAACATGACCACTCACAGACCGCTTTGCCCCGAGGGGCGCGCCGCACAAACCGAACCGGGCAGTGTTCCCTGTCCGCAGGCCTCCCGTCCCTATGTGCTGGCCGCGACGATTCTCGCCTCGGCGATGGGCTTCATCGACGGGACGGTCGTGACGATCGCGCTGCCTGCTATCCAGCAGGACTTCAATACCAGCTTCGCAACGCTGCAATGGGTGGTCAATATCTATGCGCTGATCCTTGGCAGCCTGATCCTGATCGGCGGAAGCGCTGGCGACCTGTTCGGACGGCGGCTCGTTTTCCTCATCGGGATTGGCATTTTCACGGCAGCCTCCATCGGATGCGCGCTTGCGCCGAGTGCGCTGGTGCTGATCGGCGCGCGGGCGTTACAGGGCGCCGGTGCGGCCTTGATGATCCCGCAAAGCCTCGCGATCATTGCGGCGTCCTTCCCGAAGGATGTGCGCGGACGCGCCATCGGCATCTGGGCGGGCGCATCGGCGATTACCACCGCTCTCGGGCCCCCGCTCGGTGGATTTCTCATCGACGCGTTCGACTGGCGTACCGTTTTCTGGATCAATCCGCCGGTTGCGCTCGCCGTGGTCTGGCTGACCTGGACGCATGTACCGGAAAGCCGGAATGAGGCGCGCGGCGGCTCGCTGGACTGGATGGGAGGCTTGCTGGCACTGACCGGCTTTGGCGCCTTGACGCTTGCCCTGACGACCGCCTCGGAAGCCGTCGATATTTCTGCCTTTGTCATGCTCTGGTTCGCTATCGGTGTCATCGGCGTTGCAGCCTTTCTTTATACAGAACGCAAGGCTGCCGACCCGATCATGCCGCTTTCGCTGTTCCGCAATGCATCCTTCTCAGGCGCGAATCTGACGACATTGCTGCTCTACGGATCGTTTTCGGCCGTACTGTTTCTGCTGCCGTTCGACCTCATCGAGAGGCGCGGCTATGCGGCTTCCGAAGTCGGCCTGATCCTCCTGCCGATCGGGCTGGTTATCGGTGTCGGTTCCCGTTTTGCGGGCAAATGGAGCGATACTGCCGGGCCGAGGCCGCCACTGATCATTGGCTCGTTGGTCGTTGCGGTGGCGGCGGTGCTGTTTGCTTTGAACATCAGCGCGTTCTGGCCGGGAATCTTCGTTCCGCTTCTGATCATGTCGGCCGGTATGGCCATCGTCGTTGCGCCGCTCACCACG
>CAYOUP010000141.1:0-8659 GCA_964407125.1 uncultured Hyphomicrobiaceae bacterium
GGTGTTGACCAGCGTGATCGTGCCGCTTGCATCCGCTCCGATAACGCCCGCCGTCACGCCGGACAGCACAGCCTCAATAAAGCGGCGGCGTTCATCGAGTGTCGCATGCTGGAGGCGCAAATCGGATGTCATCTGATTAAAGGTTGCCGCGAGTTGGCCGGTATCGCTGCGTACGCCCTCGACAGCGACAGATATGTCGAGATTGCCTTTGGAGATTTCCTGCGCGGCGCCAATGAGCCTCTGGATCGGCGTCACAAGCCTGTTGGCGAACCACAGACCCAGCCAGATCGACGCCAGCAGCAGCGTCAAGGCGATGACGACATACATCATCGCAAAGGCAACCTGCACGCTGTAGCGGCCTTCCAGAAGATCGGCATACTGATTGTAGTTCTCGTCAGTACGTTTGAGATGTTCGATCACGACCGGATCGACCGGGCGGCGCACATAGAGATAAAGATCGGGGAAATTGCTGAGACGTTTGATGGCGCCGACACCGCGCGTCAGCTCAAGCCCGGCATCGGCGATGCGCCCGTCATGAGCGCTCTCAAGCGCCTCATGCACCGGTGGAAAATAGGGCTGTTGCTCACGCGAAATGACCTGAATGACCGGCTTGCCGTCGTGTGTGATCAGAAAGGCGTAAGGCAGCCGCCGCTCAATCGCCAGAGCCGCCGCGTAACGCTGGAACGCTTCCGGGTTATCGCTCAGGAGCTGCGCGGCGTTTTCGAGCTCGCGCGCCATACCGATCGCGTCTGAACGAACCGTCTTGCCGTGCTCCTCCAGATAGGAGTTGGCCACATCAACGGAGTCCCGGACAATGGTTTTCGTCCGCTCGGAGAACCACTTGTCAAGCCCGCGATCGAGGGAGATGCTCGCAAAGATCGCAAGCAATAACGCCGGAAACAGCGCCACGACACTGAACAGGCTGACAATGCGGACGTGAAGCTGCGCACCGGCTGCTTGCTTGCGCCTCGCCCTCCAGAGGCCAAAAAGCTGCCAGGCGATAATGGCGATCATGACAGCGATCAGAACGCCATTTATCATCCAGACCGTGATGACGACCTCATTGGTCGGGCTTATGGGCGTAAGACCTGTCAGTACGAAATATGTCAGCAGCCCGGAGCAGATCGAGAGAATAACGACGGCCAGCCCGGCGCGGAAAAAGCGGCGGCGGTAGCGGCTGTCATGTTCGGATTGGTCATAAGTGGCCATGGCCACGGCGCTGGCTTGCCGTATGCCGTATCGCAGTCTTGCGCGCATCCGGCGCAGCGGACGACGCCCCTGCGAGAGCGCGCGGGTCTTTTCGCCGAGACTACGCGTGATACTCGCAAAAAACGCTTTCAAGCGCATAAGTGCTGTCGAATTCGAAGCCCGGGATAGCGCCGAGTTCAAAATAGGTATGAACCCTGCAAGCCAGGCCTCAAGCTTTTCTGGCAATGCAATCTCCCCCTGTTGCGAATGTCAGCGCCAGAACATGAACGGGAATAACAGCCGTCATTGGTCGTAGCACATTCGCAACGCATGATGCACCATAACCACTCTGTGGCTTTCCTGAAACAGTTTTTCCGTTAACTGCGGATAATTTGTGGCAGAAAAGCCAAAGAGATATGTGTCTGGGAACGTCCTGTGTAACAGGATTTAACTTCTAAAGATTCGAGACAGAAGCGTTTTTTACGGCCAAGGTTAAGCCGGAGTACGTACAATCCGCAATTTGTGATCGCGGATTTTTTTCCGCAGCGTATTCCTGTTCAGACCGAGAAGTTCGGCGGCGCGGATCTGATTGCCGCGGGTTGCCGCGAGCGATGCGGTAATCAGCGGCCCCTCGATCTCCCGCAGGATGCGGTCATAAAGGCCGGGCGGCGGCAGGCTGTCGCCGAAGCCGCTGAAATAATCGGCCAGGTAGCTCTCTATCCATTCATTGAGACTGGTGGAATTGTTCTCCGCCGAAAATGCTCTCGACGACTGTGAGGACGCCAATTCCATATTGATGATATCAGCGGTTATAACTTCCTGCGAGTAGAGCGCCGCCAGCCTTTGGACGAGATTTTCCAACTCGCGCACATTCCCCGGCCAGTTATGGCGTTTCAGCGCTTCAAGGGCGTCGGGCTGGATCGTCTTTTGCGGAAGTCCGTTTTTCCTCGAAATCTGAAGGAAGTGATGCACCAGATCGGAAATGTCCTCCAGCCGCTCGCGTAAAGCCGGCAGCCGTAACGGCACGACGTTGAGCCGGTAGAACAGATCCTCGCGGAACAGACCCTGATTGATTTGTGTTTCGAGAGTCTTGTTGGTGGCGGCGATGATCCGTACATCGGTCTTGATCGGCGTACGGCCGCCGACCGTCATATACTCGCCTTCCTGAAGCACGCGCAAAAGCCGTGTCTGGGCTTCCATCGGCATGTCGCCGATCTCGTCGAGAAACAGCGTGCCGGTATCAGCCTGTTCGAAACGGCCGATCGCGCGCGCTTGCGCACCGGTAAAGGCGCCTTTCTCGTGGCCGAAAAGCTCCGACTCGATCAACTCACGCGGAATCGCCGCCATGTTGATGGCAATGAACGGGCCCTTGCGTCGTTGCCCGTAATCGTGAAGCGCGCGGGCAACGAGTTCCTTGCCTGTGCCAGACTCACCGGTAATCATCACGGTGAGATCGGTATGGATAAGCCGCGCCATCACGCGGTAGACATCCTGCATGGCGGGCGAGCGCCCGATGAGAGGCAGGTTTTCCGCCTCCGGCACCATCTCGCGCGACATATTGCCGGTTTTCGGCTCGCGCAACGCACGCCCGACAATGGCGACAAGCTCCTTCAGATCGAAGGGCTTGGGCAGATATTCGTAAGCGCCGCGCTCGGCGGCGGTAATGGCCGTTGTGAACGTGTTCTGCGCGCTCATCACGATGATGGGCAGATCGGGGCGGATTTTCTTGATGCGCGGGAGGAGATCGAACGCATTCTCGTCCGGCATGACGACATCCGTAATGACGACGTCGCCGTCGCCGCGACTGATCCAGCTCCATAATGTTGAGGCATTGCTGGTCGCACGGGATGTATATCCGGCGCGGGCGAGCGCCTGATTTACGACCGTGCGGATTGCTGCGTCATCATCTGCGATGAGAACATTGCCACGTCCCAAAGCCGTGCACTCCTTATATTTTCAGACGTCATTTCTTCCGTTCGAGATACATCGGCATCATGACTCTGAACGTCGTGTGGTAATTTTTGCTCTCGCATTCGATCGTGCCGCCGTGATCGCCGATAATCTTTGCCACCAGCGCAAGGCCGAGCCCTGCCCCGCCGGTCTTGGTTGAGACGAACGGCTCGAACAGGTGACGGCGAATATCCTCATTGATCCCGCTGCCATTGTCGGACACGGTGATCTCAAGCGGCAGGCTGACGCGCGCGTCGGAGTTCGGCAGTGAAATTCTCAGACCCGGACGGAATGCGGTGGTCAGGCTGATCACGCCATCCGTGCGATCGGCACCGATGGCCTCGGCGGCATTCTTGACGAGATTGAGAAAAGCCTGAATCAGGCGGTCGCCATCACCGGGAACGGGCGGCAGCGACGGATCATATTCACGCGTAATCTGGATGCCCTTGGCAAAGCCGTTGCGGACAAGCTCGTAAATATGGTCGAGAACGGAATGAATATTGACCGGCTTGCGGTCAAACGGCCGCTGGTCGCCGAAAACCTCCATCCGGTCCACCAGATTGCAGATCCGGTCCGTTTCCTGATAGATGAGCTGGGCGAGCGGCCGATCCTCGGGCGATGCGCCACCCTCCAGAAGCTGGGCTGCGCCGCGAATACCGGAAAGCGGGTTTTTGATTTCATGGGCGAGCACGGCCGCCATGCCGGAAATCGAGCGCGCCGCGCCACGATGGGTAAACTGGCGTTCGATCATCTGCGCCATGCTGCGGCGCTGAAGGATGATCAGAATATGATCACCGTCCGGTGCGGTGAAAGAGGCGAACACATCGACCGGCTCGTGGTGCGCTGAATTCGGAACGCCCAGATCGACGGCATATTCGTTGATTGTCACGCGGGTCTGGCGCACCTGCTGGATCAGCGCAAGCAGCGGGCTTGCGAATGTCACCAGCGCATCAAGCTTGCGGCGCTGAAGCATCGGCAGGCTCATTCCGAAGAACTCTTCGGAGGCAAAATTCCCGTAGACGATCCTGCCTGATGCGTTGATGACAATGACAGGATGCGGCATAACATCGAGCAATCCGTCCGGCGTGAATGCGTTTTCGGCGCCTTTCTGCAGCTTCCGCTCTTTGGTTTTCAAGCTTGTCAAGCCAGTCTGCTCCGCAATTTGCCTAAAACACCGGCAATTTCTCCACAAGACTAATCAATAGGCATTGTAGCAAAGACGCGCAACTTGTCATCAGTCTTTTATGCGGAGAGCAACTCAGCTTGCGCCATTGGCAAGCATGGCCGCACCAGCTATGACTTCTGCTGAGCAACGGGAAATGCACGGCGTGTGCACAAAACAATGACAAATGCAGTCGTCATCGTCGCAGCCGGCAAGGGCGTGAGGGCTTCTTCCGCCGGAAGCAGGCCGAAGCAATATTTAACGGTTGGTGGAAAGCCGGTCTTACTACGCACACTGGAGGCGTTTCTCGCGCATAATGAGATTAATTTCGTCTTGCCGGTCATCGATGAGAGCCATCAGGACTTATTCGAGGAGTTGCGGGCAGAAATCGGAGTGCATCCGAAGCTGCATGACCCGGCGCTCGGAGGTGCAAGCCGCCAGGCGTCTGTTCTGGCCGGATTGCAGGTCTTGCAGGATCTGAAGCCTGACAATGTGCTCATTCACGATGCCGCACGGCCTTTTATTTCCGGCGAAATCATCACCCGCACGCTGAGATCATTGCAGGACGCGCCCGCCTGCCTTGTCGCGATCCCCGTCTCCGATACGCTGAAGGCGGAACGGGACAGGCACGTTGCCCGCACGATCGACCGCAAGGGATTATGGCGCGCGCAGACGCCGCAAGGCTTCCACTACGACATTATTCTGCGTGCTCATGAAAAAGCGGAAAACGAAGACCGCAACGATTTCACCGATGATGCCGCGCTCGCCGAATGGCAGGGGCATGAGGTCGCGCTGGTCATGGGAGCGGAGCGCAACATCAAGCTGACGACGGTGGAGGATTTCGATATGGCGGAACGGCTTATGCGCGAGCCGGGTGCGGCTTACGAGACGCGGACCGGCAGCGGCTTTGACGTCCACGCCTTCGCGCCGGGTGACGCCGTCATTCTCTGCGGTGTCCGTATTCCGCATGAGGCAAAGCTTTCGGGTCATTCGGACGCAGATGTCGGGCTTCATGCCCTGACCGATGCGTTCCTCGGCGTGACCGGTTCAGGCGATATCGGCTCGCATTTCCCGCCAAGCGATCCGCAATGGAAAGGCGCCGACTCCAGCGTATTTCTGCGTCATGCCGCCTCGCTTGTCAGAAAAACGGGCGGGCGGATCGTGAATGCCGATGTGACGCTGATCTGCGAGCGCCCGAAGATCGGGCTTCACCGCGAAGCCATGCGCGAACGGATCGCAGAAATCGTGGGTGTGGATCTGTCACGGGTCGGCGTCAAGGCAACGACCACCGAAGGGCTTGGTTTTACAGGACGGAGCGAGGGGATTGCCGCAATGGCATCCGTCGCGGTCGAATTCGAGCGGAAGGTTTAGGACGATGCGACATAATCTGGTTACGAAGGCTGAACAGGTTCTGAAATACTGCCGCGAACATGGCTACACGCTCGCGACCGCCGAGTCCTGTACGGGCGGGCTCGTCGCTGGCTATCTGACCCATATTGCCGGCGCGTCCGACATTCTCGAGCGTGGTTTCGTCACCTATTCCAACGCCGCCAAGATCGAGCTGCTCGGTGTGGACGCGCAATTGCTTGAGGAGCATGGCGCCGTGTCGCGTGAGACCGCGCTGGCGATGGCGGCCGGGGCGCTCTGGCGCTCGCATGCCAATCTGTCCATCGCCATTACCGGCATCGCGGGGCCAGGCGGCGGAACGCCTGAGAAACCGGTCGGCCTCGTTCACTTCGCCATTGCCCGCCGCATATCCGTCTCCGAGCAGCAACTCGATTTCAAGGCGCTTCACCATGAGGAACAGTTCGGCGATATCGGCCGCAGCGAAGTCCGTGAGGAATCGGTCGCCGTCGCCTTCAAGATGCTGATGCAGGCGGCTACACTCTGACCCACACCACCATCCACCTCCCATGGCATTTGCTTGCGGTCAGTTCCCGCCGGAAATGCTGTCGCAGGCGGCCAGGCAGGATTTCATCTGCGGGACACACACATTCTTGGCCATCCGGTCAACGCAAGTATTATATTCATTGAAACAGGCCTTCCAGCAGCTTCCTTTATTGTAGCCACCACCGCCACCGCTCATGGATGCGCGGACATCACGTATCAGGGTGAGACCATTTTCAACGGACATCATACCTTTATCCGGGGACTGCCCCGGCATGGTCTGTGCTGTCGCGAATGGCAGGGAAAGCGTCAAAGCGGCTGTCGTAATGAATGTGGTGATATATGCTCGTCTCATACTCAATACCTGTTGTTTTCATTGAAATCTTCGTGGATACGACGGCTATTTCTTTAGCTTGCCGAGCGTATTTCCAAGGATCGATCCCGTAGCGTTTACAGTCGACGAGATCAGACCGCCCTGCGGCCCTGAATTTCCGGGACCGCCATCAGAGCCGGAATTGTCGAAACCGCCGCCGACAAGGCCGGGCCCTCCGCTACCGCCGGAGCTGAGTCCGCCACCGGAGCCGAGCCGCAACCCGAAGACAGGCTCGCTATTGCTGCCACCAGCAATCATGCCGGTCACGCCCTTCAGGGTCCGGCGAAGTCCGTCATTCGAGGGATCGAACCTCTGTCCTTCATCGCATCCGGCAATACAGGTCGTCCCATCAGCAATTGGCGAGCGTTCGCCTGCGGGAATATCGCCAAGCAGAGTGGCCGAAGTCAGCTTTTGCAAAGGCTCATCAAGAAGACCTGGCGTTTCGGGCAGATCAAGAAGCGGTGTTTCTGCAAGTATATTGCCAGGTAGCTCCGCTACGCCGCCGGACAATCCATTTCCGGATTTCTCCGCCGCCACAGCAAATTCCGGATCGAGGCGCGAAATGATCTTCGGTGAAATCTCGTTGAGCTTGCCGGTGATCGTATCGAGACCGTTATTGACGCTGCCGAGAACCTTGCTGACCGTATCGGCTGTCGCAGGCAGCGCGGCGTCGGTGAGCTTATCGACCTTACCGATTGTCTCATGCGCGAGCGTGCCCGCCGGCTGGGTCAATCCGCCCGTCAATCTGTCGAGAGCACCGGTTGCAACACCGAGAAGGCGATCTGCGGTATAAAGTAGTTGATCAGTCGTTCCGTTTACGGTGCCGGCCAGTTCGTAGGTGGTGGTGTCCACGAGGTGAAAGACAGGATCGACGGTCGTGTCAGTCAATACAATGATCGTCTCCAGCGTCTCACCCAGACCGCCGAGAGCGAGTGTGTTGACAAGATCGACCGCCGAAAACAGCGATCCGCTCAACCCGCTATCTTGGTTCAGCAGCGCCCCGGTCACGTCCTCCGTCTCAGTGAACAGATTGAGCGCGGGGGGAGCGATCGCCGATTGCAGGCCAAGCAGTGATTTCGCTGTCTCGATTATGCGGTCTACGATACTACGCACCATGCCAGCCGCCATATCCAGCGCTGTGCTGGCATAAGCAAACCCGGCTCGCAGATATTCGACAAGTCGAGCGATTGTGCCGCTTGCTCCATCAATGACCGAAGCGCTGATTGTTGTGTGTTGCTCGTCCTGCCATTCCTCAAATGCCCAGTCATTGGAGCCGCCGCTACGACTGGCAGGCTGCGGCTGGTAGAAGGCGGGAGCAAAGCTGGCTGGCGAGACGGAAAGAACGAAAAGAACCGGATATTCGTCGCTCAGAACCGATATTTTCTCGTTCTTCTGTTTCTCGCGCGGCTGCTGTTCCTCTACGGACGGCGAGGTCGATTTTTCATATTTCTCGATGACCGGCAGGTTTGGTGACTGGGTGTAGATAAAGACGAAAGCCGCCGCTCCGCCCGCCGCGCGTACGGAAAAGCCGCTGAGGCTGTAGCTGACATCGAAGAAGCCAGGCAGCGTCGCCAGCATCACCGCGCCGGAGAGCGACAATATGATCTTCAAAAAATAGACGCTGGTATAGGACAACTCGCCATTCTGAAACAGCGAGTAGGTCGTCAGGATAATGACCCAGGCGACCGTAAGCGAAGCGATGATGCGCTCTGTCCGGTATAATGGCAGATCGCTTCTCTCATTTCCGCTTGAAGTCGCTGGCCCCGTATCCAGATCGACCGGCTTGACATCCTTGGGACCGCCGGGAATATCGGCAACGTCTGGAATTTCGGAAATATCGGAAATACTCATATGCACACTCTCTGACGCAACAGAGGCTAACGCTGTGCAGAATGAGACAAGATAGGACGTATGCTCAATAGAAACTTAATTAGCAAAATATCTTATATTTTTGCGTAAGAAACTTCTACAACCTTTGGGATTTTGTCCCCGTGTTATATTTCACGGCGATCAATGGTAAATTATCACTTAAGTAGTAATAACTATACAACTTAAGATTGAATTTATCCGGGAAATATAGGTTGAACTTCTTGTTGATT
>CAYOUP010000142.1:0-8631 GCA_964407125.1 uncultured Hyphomicrobiaceae bacterium
CCCCAACCGTGCCGCATTTTTCTTCGCGATGACGAGACCCTCGGTGCTGATGTCGACACCGACGCCTTCAGCCTCGTTAAGTTCCGAAAGAATGGACAGAAGAATACACCCGCTGCCTGTCCCGAGATCCGCCACGCGAAGTCTCGTATCTCGCGATCTCTCTTCATCAATAATGTCGAGTGCGGTCTGTACAAGCGTTTCCGTGTCAGGGCGAGGATCGAGAACCGCTTCACTGATAAGGAAGTCCAACTCCCAGAATTCGCGCCTGCCGAAGATGCGGGATACAGGCTCGCCATTCAGACGCCTCCGCCGCATCGTTTCGACCGCTTTGGCTTCCGCGGGACTCAGCGCACGATCCGGATTCATCACATAGTCTTCATGCATCAAGTTGCAAGCGTTTGAGACAAGCAGCCTTGCATCAAGCGATGGCGTATCAATCCCGGCCGTGGCGAGATCCGCGGTCAGGCGGGCAGTTGCCTCGCGTAGGTTTTCCGTGCTCGTGACGTTGGCTTGCAAGTGAGGCGATGCGGCCTCAACCATCGGAAAGACCTTCCATTTCAGCGAGCTGCGACGCCTGAAAATCCGTTATCAGAGCATCGATGATTTCGTCCAGCCCCTCTCCCGACAGCACTTCATGCAGATTGTAAAGCGTCAGGTTAATCCGGTGATCCGTTACGCGACCTTGCGGAAAATTATAGGTCCTTATGCGCTGCGACCTGTCGCCGCTGCCGACCTGTCCCTTGCGGGCGGCGGCGCGTTCCTGCTCGGCCTTCGTGCGCTGCATGTCGTAAAGGCGGGCACGCAAGACCTGCATGGCGCGGGCGCGGTTCTGGTGCTGTGACTTCTCGCTCGAAGTGACCACAATTCCTGTCGGCAGATGCGTAATGCGCACGGCGCTGTCCGTCGTGTTGACGTGCTGTCCGCCTGCGCCGGATGCGCGCATTGTGTCGATACGGATATCCTCCTGCTTGATCTCGATGTCGATATCTTCAGCCTCGGGCAGCACGGCGACGGTCGCCGCCGAGGTATGAATGCGCCCGATTGTCTCTGTTTCCGGCACGCGCTGAACCCGGTGAACGCCGGATTCGAATTTCAGGCGCGCAAAAACATTCTTGCCGCTGAAATTTGCAACCACTTCGCGATAACCGCCCTTGCCGGTTTCGTTTTCGGCGATGATCTGCACCTTCCAGCCCTTGATTGCCGCGTAGCGCTGATACATCCGGAACAGGTCGCCCGCGAATAGAGCCGCTTCCTCGCCGCCCGTTCCCGCGCGCACCTCGACGATCGCACTTTTCTCGTCGGCGACGTCTCGTGGCAAAAGCACAATCCGGATATCCTGGATCAGCTTTTCGACGCGTTCCTCCAGCTCGGGTATTTCGGCTTCAGCCAGCTCTCTCATTTCCGCATCGGAGGCCGGGTCCTCCGCGATCTGCTTCAAGCCACCCAGCTCCTCGACCGCTTCGCGAAGCCTGCGGACCAGCGCAACGATCGGATCGAGATCGGAAAATTCTTTGGAAAGCTTGATGAATTCGTCCTGATCCGGCCCTGTGGCGAGCCTCGCCTGCACCGTTTCCCAGCGCTCCACGAGCTTATCAAGCTTCTCTTTCGGGATCGTCGTCATAATCAATGTGTTTCTTTTGGTTGTGAAAACGCGTGCGGGAAGGCGCGGCGAAAACAATTCTGCGCCTGAAAAGACAAGAGTTTTCGCTAAAGCGGGATGTCGTGTGCCCGCGCAAAGTCCTCAAGCCGGGCGCGAATGTCTTCGCGTCCGTGATCCATCAAGTCAAGGATATAGCGCTGAATTTCATCCGCGCGTGTCGCTAGGATCATGGCCTTGACGGGACCAATCGACGCCGGAGCCATTGATATGGAGCGGAAACCGAGGCCGATCAAAGCGAGCGCCTCAATCGGACGCCCCGCCATCTCACCGCAAAGCGTGACCGGAACATTCTGCTCACCAGCCTTCACGACAATCTGGCGCAACGCGCGAAGCGCTGCCGGGCAAAGAATATCGAACCGGTTGCTGACGCGATTATTACTGCGGTCAGACGCAAACAGGAACTGGAACAGATCGTTGCTGCCGACCGAAACGAAATCGACGCGGCACAACAGCTCATCGAGCTGCCACAGCATGGAGGGCACCTCGATCATGGCCCCGAGCGAGAGCTTGGACGGACCCGGCTTGCCGTGACGGCGCAGATGGGCGATGTCCTTTTCCATCAGCTGGCGCGCTTTGATGAATTCGGACACATCCGTGATAAAGGGTAGCATTACGCGCAGCTCACGTTCTGCCGACGCTGTCAGAAGCGCGCGGAACTGCGTGCGGAAAAGCCCTGGACGGTCAAGAGCGATACGGATTGCGCGCCAGCCAAGAACCGGATTCTCTTCCGGCGCTGTCTGCAGATAGGGCAGAATCTTGTCGCCGCCGACATCCAGCAGCCGGAAGACGACAGGCTTCGATCCGGCGCCTGCGATCACCTTGCGGTAAAGATCGGTTTGCTGACCGATCTTCGGGAAGGTCGAGGCGACCATGAATTGCAGCTCGGTCCGGTAGAGGCCGATACCATCGGCGCCTGATTCCTCAAGATGCGGCAGATCGACGAGCAGCCCCGCATTGATGTTCAACCGGATACGCTGTCCGTCCAGCGTCACTGCGGGCGTCTCGCGCAGCTTGACATATTGCGCCTGACGCCGCGCGCGGAATCTTGCCTTGTCCGCGTAGGAGCGAACGACTTCAAGGGACGGACGGATATGGATCTGGCCGGACTCGGCGTCCAGAACCGCCGGATCGCCCGGATCGACTTCTTCCAGAATATCCGTGGCATGGCCGATGGCTGCAATGTCGAGCGCCTTGGCAACAATCGCCACATGGCTCGATGCGCCGCCATCAGCAAGTACAAGACCACGAATATGCTTGCGATCGTAATCGAGCAATTCCGCCGGTCCCATCGAGCGGGCAACGAGAATCGTGTCCCGAGGCAACTCCATCTCGCTCGCTGTCCCGGCACGGCCGGTCAACAGACGCAGCAGTCTGTTCGAAAGATCCTCAAGATCGTGGAGACGGTCCCGCCAGAACGGATCATCCTGGCGCATAATCCTCGCGCGCTGCTGAGCCTGCACCTTTTCGACAGCGGCTTCAGCCGTAAGCCCGGCGACGATCGCTTCCTGAATCCGGCGCACCCAGCCGCGGTCATGGGCGAACATGCGATAAGCTTCGAGAACTTCGCGATGCTCCCCACCCCGTGCAAGTTCCTTGTCGGACAGCATTTTGTCGACGGTCTCGCGCAGCTTGATCAAAGCCTGATCAAGCCGAAGCTGCTCGGCACTGCTATCCTCGGCGAGGAATTTCGTAACGATGACGCGCGGCTCATGAAGCACGATATGGCCAAGTGCGATCCCCTCGGACATGATAACGCCCTTGACGACAACACTCTGACTCCGCCGCTCCTCGACGGTATCATCGAGGCTTTCGAGCAGTCCGGCCAGCATCTCGCCAGTGACCATCGAGATGATATTGAGAACCTCGACTTCTTCTTCCGAGTAACTTCTCTGGACCGCGTTCTGTACGCTAAGCACGCCGATCGTCCGGCCGCCACGGGTAATGGGCATGCCGAGAAACGAGCTGTAAATTTCCTCGCCCGTCTCCGGTTTGTAGGCGAAGGCGGGATGTGAACGCGCATCGGGCAGATTGACGTGGTGCCCCGAACGGGCTGCAAGGCCGATCAGGCCCTCGCCCGGCCGCAGGTGCGTATTGTGAATAGCTTCACGCCGCAGGCCTTCCGTCGCGAACAGCTTGAAAGACCCGTCATTCTGGCGGACATAGATCGAGCAAACCTCAGCGACCATATTGACCGCAATGATGCGGACAATCTCGTCAAGGCGCGACTGAATATCCTCGTGTTTGGCCTTGCCTAAATTCGGCCTGGCCATAACCTCACGCAGTTGTCGCAACAGCGCACGCGGTGCGCTTGACGTCCAGGGCATCCGCCTGGTCCCTCCGGGGTCAGCCTCTAAAGTGCCGGCTTCGTGATACGTCCTTTCGTGGGCCATATGCCGTTATGCCGCAATCATGTTGCATCCAGACCGTAGAGCGAATGCAGCGTGCGCACTGCCAGCTCCGCATAAGCCGCATCAATCAAGACGCTAATTTTTATTTCCGAGGTCGAAATCGCCTCAATATTTATACCTTTTTCCGCAAGCGCATTGAACATTTGCGCCGCAACACCGGCGTGGCTTCGCATTCCAACACCGATAACTGAAACTTTTACTATATCTAACGCGCCGCGTAAATCTGTGTAACCGATTTCATCCCGTGCTGATTCGAGTACGCGCTTGGAACGCTCAAAATCTCCTGCAGGCACGGTGAATGTCATGTCCGTATAAGTGCCGTCAGGTGACACGTTCTGAACGATCATATCCACGTTGATATTTGCATCGGCCAGCGGACCAAAAACCTTTGCAGCAACGCCCGGCTTGTCCGAAACGCCCAGCAGGGTGATTTTTGCCTCATCCTTTGCGTAGGCAATACCGCTTACGACACGTTGTTCCAAAATATCATCCTCGTCACAAACCAGCGTTCCCGGCGCGGGCTTCTCCGAGCCTATTGCGGGACAGCTTTCCGGGTCGTCAAAGCTTGACCGGACCCGGATACTGACACGGTGCACCATTGCCATCTCGACTGAGCGCGTCTGCAGGACTTTCGCGCCGAGTGACGCCATTTCCAGCATCTCCTCGTAGGCAATCTTCTTGATGCGCTGCGCCTTCGGCACGATACGGGGATCTGTCGTGTATACCCCATCGACATCAGTATAGATGTCACAGCATTCGGCACCCAGGGCGGCGGCAATGGCGACCGCGCTGGTATCGGAACCGCCTCGGCCCAGCGTCGTGATACGGCCATTCGGACTGATACCCTGAAACCCGGCAATAACCGCGACTTCGTCATTGTCCAGCCGCTCGCGCAATCTGCTGGCTTCAATGCTCTCGATCCGCGCTATGCCGTGATCGTTGTTCGTCCGGATCGGAATTTGCCAGCCAAGCCACGAGCGCGCTGTAATCCCCAACGACTGCAGTGTAATCGCAAGCAAACCGCTCGTGACCTGCTCACCGGACGCTACTACGGCGTCATATTCACGCGCATCATGCATTGCCGATGCCTGCCGCGTCCAATCAACAAGCTGGTTGGTCTGCCCCGCCATCGCCGATACGACGACTGCGCAGCGATTACCGGCGTCCACTTCCCGCTTTACATGCAAGGCGACATTGCGGATACGATTCAGATCAGCAACCGACGTCCCGCCAAATTTCATAACCAACAAGGCCATAGAAAGATTATCCGCAAACTGGGACCGGGACGCCCTCTACTGCCAGGGCAAAATCGTATGCAATTCAGCCCCATACATAGTGCGGCGGTGGCCGCGCGGTATGGCAGTGTTCCCGGTCTGATGTTATAGCTGCTAAAGCGGATTTCGGCAAACAAACGAGCGTACATTTTTAACCGAATTCATGCTTGCCTGTGAGAAACTCCATGTCGAGACGAAGATGAACGAATCGCTTGATCAAAGAGAAGTCGACCGTTTTGACGTTATTGCCGAAGAGTGGTGGGACCGTAACGGCAAGTTCAAGCCACTTCACAAGTTAAATCCAGCCCGTATTTTATACATACGCGAACAATTCATCACCCATTTTGCACGGAATAGCTCCTCGCACGAACCGCTGACCAGCCTGGACATTGCCGATATTGGCTGCGGTGGCGGTTTGATCGCGGAACCGTTTACACGGCTGGGCGCGAGGGTCACGGGCATAGACCCGTCGGCTGAATCCATCGCAGCGGCAACACGGCATGCGGAATCCGGCAGCCTCGACATTGAATATATTCATGGCACCGCCGAGGAAGTTGCCGCACATGGACGCCGGTTCGATGGCGTGCTGGCGCTCGAAGTGATCGAGCACGCGCGTGATCCGGCGGCATTCATCGCCACCTGCAAGAGCCTGATGAAGCCGGGCGGTCTGCTTGTGCTTTCTACCCTGAACCGCACGGCAAAATCCTTTGCGCTTGGCATCGTCGCCGCGGAATATCTTCTTCGCTGGCTGCCGCGCGGCACGCATGACTGGTCACGCTTTCTGACGCCGGAAGAACTGGAGGAGATGCTCTCCGAGCTCGGACTGACGGCCCTGAGCCGCCGCGGCGTCACCTATAATCCGTTGTCCGGCGAGTGGAAACTTGGCGACGATTGCAGTGTGAACTATTTCATCACCGCATCACGGCCAGCCGACGGCTAATTGTGATCCTCGGGAAGAACAGGCAGCGGATAAAAACCGATCCCCTCTTCGTGGAGGTCGGTAAGCTCGTCTCCGGACGCCTCGCCATAAATGCTGCGGGTTTCCGTTTCTTCATAGTGGATCTTACGCGCCTCTTCCGCAAATTTGGGACCGACATACTCCGAGTTTTCTTTCACGAAGTCGCGCAGCTTGCGCATCATCTCGATGGCTTCAGTTTGCGGTGTTTCGCCCTCAGCCGATGTCGTTACAGTTTTTGGCTGCGGAGAGGCAGTGGGGCGTCTTGCCCGTTTGTTCTGCCGCACCGAAACATTCGGCGTCATCAACGCTTTTTCGACATCAGACGTTCCGCATACGGGACATTGCAGCTGTCCCTTGCCCGAAAGCGCGTCGTAAGCTGATGAACTGGCGAACCACGTTTCAAACTGATGGCCCCCTGCGCATTTGAGAGTGTATTTGATCATAACAGTGACATCGTTCAACCGTCATTTAATCAGTGAACGACACTGAATTCCCTTACATGGTTCAAGGCCGGTATCTGCCGGCGGGTTTCCCGTGAAACACTTGGATCGATTTCCGCACTGATAAATCCCGGTTCATCTCCGGCCTCGGCAAGAATTTCGCCCCATGGAGAAATAATCAGGCTGTGCCCGTAAGTCGAGCGGCCGTTTTCGTGGACGCCACCCTGCGCGGCAGCAAGCACAAATGAACCGGTCTCGATCGCCCTTGCCTGGAGGAGGATATGCCAATGCGCTTGTCCCGTGGCCCGGGTGAATGCCGCAGGCACGGTCAGCACTTCCGCACCGGCTTGAGCCAATTCCTTATACTGCTCAGGAAAGCGCAAATCGTAGCATATGCTGAGACCCAGCCTGCACCAAGGCAGATCGACGGTCACAGCAGCTTCGCCCGGCCTGTAATTTTTCGACTCGCAATATTGCTCGCCATTAGGCAGATCGACATCGAACATATGGATCTTATCGTAACGAGCGGCAATGCGACCATCCGGCCTGAAGATAAACGCCCTGTTCGCCGCACGTCCGTCCTCTGTCAGCACGGCGGCGGAGCCGATATGCAGCCAGATATCGAGATCCCGTGCGAGGCTGGAAAATTCTTCAAGAAAACCGGATTCGGCTTCAGGTTTAAGACGCGCGAAGAGCCGCCTGGTTTCAAGTTCCATCAGCGTCGTATTCTCAGGGGTCTGCACATATCGAGCCCCTTCCGATGCCGCAGCCGCGATCAGGTCCTTCGCAGCAGCAACGTTCGGCGCGATTTCCCTGCCTGATCGAAGCTGAACCAGAGCAGCGCGAAACTTTTCACCCGATGGCATGACTCAGTCTCCGCCCTATCCCCACTGCCCGGCTAAAAGTCTATCAAGCTCACCGCGGGCTTCAAGCACATGTAGCTCGTCCGATCCCCCAACATGATGCTCACCGATAAATATCTGCGGCACGGTGCGCCGGCCTCCTGCGCGTTTCGTCATCTCTTCACGGAGCCCGGAATTCATGGTGACGTCGATTTCAGTGTACTCGACATCTTTCTTCTTCAGAAGCCGTTTGGCCGCATGGCAGTAAGGGCAAAACATCGTCGTGTATATCTCGACTTTCGGAGATTCCATATAGTCCTCGTTTCAACGATGAAATTCATGAGTGAAATGGGGCTGTCGCGGCATAAGTGCAACGGAGGGAATGAATAAGAAGTGTCGCTCTGTAAATGCTTTTGACGTGATTGTAACCTATTGGAAGCAGTATAGAGTCATTGTTATAGCATGCTGGCCGAACCGGGTTGGGGGGCCGTTCGTGATCGGGCAAAGATCGCGCGGCTTATCTGGCAGCTGGCGTTTTGGCACATCAGGGTCAGAGGAGATAGGATCATGGGTATTCCCAAGCGTTTCAGGCTAGCCGCGGCCCTTGTCGCGATGACAGCTAGCGGCACGTTATATTCCACCGCCGCACAGGCTGGCGATTTTTTTCATTGCTGGCGAGGTTGCGAGGCAGAAACCTGGTCCCGTCCGATCAGGAAGACGATTATCCGCCGCGTCGAAGTCGAGCCAGGTCTTTATGAAATCGAACGCGAGCCTGCCCAATATGGCTGGATCAAAAAGAAAGTCATCGTTTCGGGGAACTATAAGGACGACTTCGAATATAAAGTTGTCAAAAAGCGTATCCTTCTAAAACAATACAAAAATGTTGCCGTTTATCATCGTGGGAAATACCGGCTGGTTAGTGAACAGGTCGAAATTTATCCTGAAAAAACCGGCTGGTCTTACTTTTCTACTAAAGACTAGGGCATCGAAAATACCTCCCGCGCGTCAATATTGTTGAGCCGTGACGTCAAACAAAGCATTGCGTCACG
>CAYOUP010000143.1:0-8560 GCA_964407125.1 uncultured Hyphomicrobiaceae bacterium
CGCTGGCGCAGAGCGCCGGGATCGGCTGGCAGGGCAAGCACACCAATCTTGTCTCGCGTGAGCTTGGCTCATGGCTGTTCCTTGGCGCGATCTTCACCGCCGTCGAACTGCCGCCGGGTAATCCGGAGACGGATCATTGCGGCAATTGCCGGGCCTGCCTCGATATCTGCCCGACCGATGCGTTCCCCGCGCCCTATCGGCTCGATGCGCGCCGCTGCATCTCCTATCTGACCATCGAACATAAAGGGCATATTCCGCGTGAGTTCCGCGCCGCGATGGGCAACCGCATCTATGGCTGCGACGATTGCCTGGCGGTCTGCCCGTGGAACAAATTCGCCGAAGCCGCGAGCGAGGCGAAATTTTCAGCACGCCCGATCACGGAAGGCGCGCCGCTCTCCGATTTGCTTGAGCTCGACGACGCCGCCTTTCGCGCAGCCTTCAGCGGTTCGCCCATCAAGCGCACGGGACGCGACCGCTTCATCCGCAATGTGCTGATCTCGGCGGGCAATTCAGGCGACGCCTCGCTTCTACCGAAGGTGAAGCGCCTGATGGCGGATGAAAATCCGCTCATACGCGCCATGGCGGTCTGGGCGGCGGGGAGATTATGCGTGGGCGGTGAATTTATGCAGCTGCGTGACCGGCATTTGCCGCGGGAAGCTGACGAGGCCGTTCGCGGCGAATGGCTCCATGAAGGGGAGGATGCATGAACACGCTGCTGGCCATCGGGCTCGGCTACACGGCAAAGGAAATCGCAGTCCGGCTGAACAGTGATTGCTGGCGGATCATCGGCACCTCGCGCAATGCGGAAGGCGTGGCAGAAATCGAGGGGCTTGGCTATGAGGCATTGCAATTCGCAGGTGATGCTCCGTCGGCAGGGCTTTCGCAGGTCATCGCCGAGGCAACACATATCCTGCATTCCGCACCGCCATCGGCGGCAGGCGATCCGCTGCTGATCCATCATGAGGCGGATCTCGCCAGCGCACCGAAACTGGAATGGACTGGCTATCTCTCCACCATCGGCGTTTATGGCGATACAGGCGGCGCGTGGGTCGATGAAACCGCGGCGCCCAATCCGGGGTCTGAGCGGAGCAGGCAGCGATGGGCCGCCGAGCAGGCATGGATGGATTTCGCCGCGCGCCGCACGGGCATGACGCTGCAAATCTTCCGTCTTGCCGGGATCTACGGACCGGGCCGCAATGCGCTGGAGCGTTTACGCAAAGGCCGTGAAAAGCGTATCGACAAGCCTAGCCAGGTCTTCAACCGCATCCACCGCGACGACATCGCCGCGACCGTCATTGCTGGCATCTGCGCAGGAGCCAAGGCCAGAGGCGTTTTCAACGTTACCGACGACGAACCGGCCCCGCCGCAGGACGTCGTAACCTATGCCGCCGAACTGCTGGGCATCGAACCACCGCCGCTCATTCCATGGGAAGAAGCGGAAAAGACCATGACGCCGATGGCGCGCAGCTTCTATCTGGAGACCAAGCGCGTGCGGAATGGACGGATCAAGCGGGAATTGGGTGTGGCGCTGAGCTATCCGACTTATCGGGAAGGTTTGCGGGCGATTGCTGAAGATTTGGGGCTTTGAGTGTTTGCAAAATTGAGCAGAATTTTAGTGTGTAAACCCGTTCAGCTATGCCGGTGTGATTCAGATGCCGATGCGCGAAGCGAGCCGCATCCACAGCGCTAACCCGCCTCCGCCCGAAGGGACTTCAGCACCGCTCGGAACTCTTTCTTGTCAGCCGCCGGGACATCCGGAAACTGTAAGTTCATGTCAGCGAGCGTCTCGACAAGAACTGTCATGACCAGCGCCCGCATCAGCCATTTATTGTCCGCCGGAATGATGTGCCAGGGAGCCCACTCGGTGCTGGTGTTGGTAATGACGTCATTGTAGACGCGTTGATACTCGTCCCAATGCTTGCGTTCCTCAAAATCGCTGATTGAGAATTTCCAGAGCTTGTTAGGCTCGGTCAGCCGGTCGATGAAACGCTTGCGTTGTTCCTCCATCGAAACGTTCAGAAAGAACTTCACGATCTTCGTGCCATTCCGTGTCATATGGCGCTCGAAAGCGTTGATGTCCTCATAGCGTGCTGCCCAGAAGTCTTCCGCGCCGTCTCCGTCCGGCACGCTGATGCGCTGGATCAGTGCAGGGTGAACCTGTACAACCAGTACGTCCTCGTAATAGGAACGGTTGAAAATCCCGATCCGGCCGCGCTCCGGCAGAGCCTGCCAATAGCGCCAGAGAAAATTATGATCGATTTCTCGCTCAGACGGCTTCTTGAAGCTGAAAACCTGGCAGCCTTGTGGATTAACGCCTGACATGACGTGCTTGATCGTCCCGTCCTTGCCGGCCGCGTCCATCGCCTGAAAAATGATGAGCAGCGAGAAGCGATTATCAGCATACAGTCTTTTCTGAGCATCGATCAGGTCTGCACGGCTCTCCCTCAGATAGGTCTTGGCATGCTTCTTGAGTACCTTGCCGCTCAGAAATTTAAGCTCTTTTGTACCTTCCCAGGAGGGATTGTGTTTGGTCAGTTTAAAACTGCCATCGGTCGGAGCGAGAACGGTTCGGGCAATCGTCTTGTCGAGCATCTCTTTGGCGTCCGGGCAAAAAAATTATGGTCTGATACCGACTCCGGATGATCAGTTCCGTAGGATGGGTCGAGCAAAGCGAAACCCATCGCAAAGTTGGTGGGTATCCTTCCGCTTGCGCGCGTCAACCCACCCTACAAGGAACAGATTGTCCGGACTTGGCATGACGGTACCATAGACCAATACCATCATGGGATGACCGAAGATTTAAGCGAAACGGTTAAGGAAAAAGCTCAGCTTTCGGCCCCGCGCGCCCGCCACAGCGAAACCAGCGATGCGAAGCGGTCGGCCATTTCGGCAATGGCGGTTTCGTCGCCGATCTCGCCCTTCAGCCAGCGTTCGGCGGTGTCCATGAAGATGGTGCGTCCGACCGCAAATCCTTTGACGTAGCGGCTGGTCGAGGATGCCCGGAATGACGCCCTTAACGTATCTTCCAGGGATTCCTGCCCGAGAATGACGATGCCCCGGCAGGTGGGATCGTTGGCCTCAATGACCTCGTCAACGGCGTCCCAGGCGGCTCTGGAGCCCAGCGGTTCCAGCTTCCACCAGTCCGGCTTCAATCCGAGACCGTAGAGACGGCCGAGTATCGTTGCAATTGTCGCATCGCTCATCGGACCGCTTTTGCTCGCGATGATTTCGATCAGAAATTCCCGGCCGACTTTCAGCGCCGCATCCTGAAGCTGGATCAGACGGCGCTCCTGCGCGGCGCGTAGCTCCGGCGCGTCGTCCGGATGGTAAAATGTAAGGCATTTGATGGTGTGAGACAGCGGCCACTCGATGAGCTGCGAACCAAGATCGTCGCCATTTTCGAACTCAACGGGGATCGAGCCGGGTTTTTCGACCGGGCGCGCGATCCAGAGGCCAAGCTCTTCCGCCCGGAACAGGGCGGCCCTGCCATATGTGCTGTCGCATAGGACCCCGAAACCGTCAGCGCCATTCGCGACGCGCGCCGCCGCTTCGATACCGAGCACCTTGAAGCGTTCGAGGCGGCCCGTATCCGCGCCCAGCATCTGGCAGAGATCAGCAAGTTGCTTGCGGTGGTCGATGGCGAGAGCGAGGAGTTGATCATGGTGCCTGGCGCGCGTCGTAGCGCGGTGGAGGTGGTTGAGTGTCCTGTCTTCGCGAAGCCTCGGATTACGGATGTCCTGGCCTAGAAAGGCCTGAAGCTCGGTCCAGCTTGGATATTCCGGCGAGCAGAGCAGACGCGAAACCGCGATCGCGCCGCAGGCATTGGCCCAGCGCGCCGCCGTCTCCCAGGGCTCGTCCCGAAGCCAGCCGCAGATGAGCCCGGACATGAACGCATCGCCCGCGCCGAGCGTGTTGTAGACCTCGACCGGAAAGCCGGGGCCGTCAATACCGTCATCGAGGCTGGCGGGCGTGCCCTGCTGAAAGACCGTGCAGCCCATCGGGCCGCGTTTGCAGACGAGAACGGCTTGGGACGCCTTGCGGACAATCTGGAGGGCGGCAAGCGTCTCTTCATTTCCGCCTGCAATATGAAACTCTTCCTCTGTTCCCACGATCAGGTCGCAAAGCGGCAGGATCTCGCCGAGCATCGCGGTGACGGTTTCGCTGGCCATGAAGCGGGCCGCTCCATGCGCATGGCCGAGCAGCCCCCACAGATTGGGGCGGTAGTCAATATCCAGCGCGATCCTGACGCCTGCCTCTTTTGCGATCCGCACAGCTTTCATGCAGGCGGCGCGCGTGTTTTGCCGCGACAGATGCGTGCCGCTGATGACGATAGCTTTTGCGCTGCTGATGAAGGCCGGGGCGATGTCATCCTCGCAGACGGCCATATCGGCGCAGTTTTCGCGAAAGAAGATGTGCGGGAAACTGCGGTCGTTCTCCACGCCGAGAATGACGAGCGCGGTCAGTCTTTCCTTGTCGGTCCGGACGCCGGTAATGTCGACGCCTTCGCGGATAAGCTGCTCACGGATGAAACGGCCCATCTGTTCGTCTCCGACACGGGTGATGAGCCCGGCCTTGAGCCCGAGCCGCGCCGCGCCGATGGCGATATTGGTCGGTGAGCCGCCGACAGCCTTGGCGAATGACGCGGTATCTTCGAGGCGGCAGCCGATCTGCTGGCCGTAAAGATCAACCGAGGACCGTCCAATCGTGATGACATCCAGCATGTTATTTTCGGCCCATTTGTTCTGATTAATTCATAAATAGAAATATTATTCCTTTATAAATGCAAGCGGTATGTCGGCAGGCCACGGAAATTCGTGCCAAATTGGCGAGAATTAGGGAGAATTAGCCGGGAATTATCAGGAACTTCCGGCTCGTCGCGTCAGCTCCCGCTGCGCAATTCGGCAGCATAGGTAGCCAGCGCCATGCAAAGGCAGAAGGTGGCGCCGAGGGAGCGGAAGCCGGCGTAATCTTCCTCCACGACTTCCAGCCAGACTTTAGCGAGATGCGCGATCGGGCTGAAAGTGCTGTCGGTGATGGCGATGACGGGGATGTTTTTCGCCGTTGCGGTCTGCGCCATCTCGACCGTGGCGGGTGTGTACGGTGTAAAGCTGATCGCGATCAGAATGTCGCGCGGCGTTGCGCCGGACATCTCAAAGGCATCCATATGCGCAAGGCTCGTCATCAGCCGGTGGCGCATGTCGAGTTTGCCGAACAGATAGGCGAGATAGGCGGCTGCGGGAAAGGTCCGCCGGTTGCCGACCAGATAGATGGTCTCGGCCTCCGCGAGCATGCGTGCGGCGCCTGAAATCCTTTCCGCATCGAGATTTTCCCGCATTCTCAGGATGGAATTGATGGTCGCTTCGGAAAATCCGGTCACGAGATCGCTGCCGGGATCTTCCGGCGCCTTGGCGCGGAGCGAGTTGATGCGGTCCTGATAATCCGGCCAGCGCTGCTGAAGCTTGCGCCTGTAGATCGCCTGCAAATCGGAAAAGCCCTGAAAGCCGAGCGTTTGCGCGAATCGAACCAGCGTCGATGGCTGTACACCGGCCTGGCCCGCAATGCTGCCGACGGTGCCAAGCGCGATTTCGTCGGGATGCGTTATCGCGTATTCGGCGACCTGCGCGAGCCGCTTGGGCATGTCCGCGCGCGCGGCAATAATCTTCTCCCGCAGAGTCTCATACTCCGCAATCACCGCTTTTCCCCGTTCTTCGTTCATCACTATTTTTCAGTTGTTTCCACTCATCCTGCAGAACGCACTTTTTGCCCACCACGGCAAGTCGTGAAGCATCGACATCGAAGCCACACACCCACAAATTGCTTTGCATGTGAATATAAATTCGATAATGTAGATAAACGGAATAAAAATTCCACAATAAATTTTCACTTCCGTAACCGGCGTGAAGAACCGGTCCGGGAGGCGAGTATGATGAAATGGCCCGAATGCCTTGATCAAAAAAGGGCCGGATTGGGAGGAAAGCATGAAAAGGATAGCAATAGGAGCAGCATTGTCGGTATCCGTTCTCGCGTTGGCTGGGGGAATGGTTTCCGCACAGGATAAAAAGCCGATCGTCATTGGCATCACGTCCGATGCAAGCGGCCAATACGCCAATTCCGGCGCATCCGACCGGCGCGGCATGATGATGGCGATCGAGGAATTCAACGCCAAGGGCGGTGTGCTCGGCCGTCCCATCAAGACCGTTCATATCGACACCGAAACCACGCCCGCCACTGGCTCGCGTGTTGCCGAACGCCTGATCAGCCGTGAAGGTGCAGGCTATCTGATCGGCGCGGTATCCTCCGGCGTCGCCAACGCCATTTCCCAGGTCGCGCAGAAGCATGGTGTGATCTATCTCAACACAAACTCCTCGTCGCCGAGCGAGTCCGGTGCAAACTGTCACCGCGTGAAATTCGTCTGGGATGGCAACGGCACGAATTTCTCGCAGGCGACCGTGAAGACCGCCATCGAGAAATACGGCAAGAAATGGCTGCTGCTGACCAACGATTATGGTTGGGGTCATGACACGTCCGCCGCAACCAAGAAGCTGGCGGAAGCCGCTGGCGCGGAAATCGTCGACGAAATCCTCGTGCCGGTTGGAACGCGCGACTTCGCCTCCATCCTGCTCAAGGTCCAGCAGACAAAACCGGACGTTATCGCGGCGGCTGTCGGCGGCGACGACCAGAAAGCCATGCGCACTCAGGTTGCTGAACTTGGCCTTGGTGACAAATACGCCTGGATCAATAACCAGCAGGACTGGCCGGATGTTTATGGCCTTCCGCGCGACAACCTTTTCGGCGTCTTTGGTACGACCTGGTATTACGATCTTGACCTGCCGGGTGTCGGTGAATTCGTGAAGAAATATCGCGAGATGTACCCCGACACGAGCATGGAAGTGCCGGGTAACGTCTTTTATAACGGGTATTGGGCAACGCGCTCGCTGCTGGAAGCGATCGAAAAGGCTGGTTCGACCAACAGCCACGAAGTGATCAAGCAGCTTGAA
The DNA here is from genome assembly GCA_964407125.1 of uncultured Hyphomicrobiaceae bacterium. Taxonomy (GTDB): domain Bacteria; phylum Pseudomonadota; class Alphaproteobacteria; order Rhizobiales; family Rhodomicrobiaceae; genus JAHQVI01. The sequence continues at coordinate 6,999 of CAYOUP010000143.1, forward strand.
AATCTGAAGATCCCGGCAAAGATCCGGATGCAGGACGATGACGCCTATATGAACCCGAATACGCATCAGATGCAGCAGACCATCTATCTTGCGTCCGCTAATCCGGAAGATGCGGACAATGCAAACGCCTTGTTCAAGATCATCGGTCACTCGGATCCCGAGTCGGCGAAGGACACGGCGGCGGATGAAGCCTGCAAGCTGGAATCCTTCGACGATACGCCTGTCACGAATCCGTAATCGGCTAGAATCCATGCACGGGCCGGGATCAAGCGTCCGGCCCGTGCATTTTGCTTGTGCCGCTGCGTATTGAAGGCGCGACTGATAGATGGACTTTCTGCAAAATCTCCTTCCGCATCTCCTGAACGGTCTCGCGCTGGGGCTGTTGTTCGCTCTTATAGCGTTGGGATTTACACTGATCGTCAGTGTCATGGAGATCATCAATCTCGCTCATGGTTCGCTTTTCGCGCTTGGCGCCTATGTTGCGATGGTGATCATCAATCCCGGCTTTGCCGATGGCGGGGGGCTGGGCTCGTACTATATGAGCCTTCCGCTCGGTCTCCGATATGTCATCGCGCTCATATTCGCCCCTATCGTGATCGCCATTGTCGGCTTCGGTCTGGAAATCCTGCTGCGCCCGACCTACGGCAAGAAAAAGGAATATGGCCTCTTGCTGACATTCGGGGCGGCGCTTGTGCTGGAGGAAATTATCCGTCTGATCTGGGGGCCCGCCGAACAGGTGCTGCTGACGCCTGACGCAATCTCCGGCGCCTTCATCGCGGACGGCATGATCTATTCAATCTATCGCGTCTATGCGATGTGTTTCGGTATCTTCGCCATCATCATGGTCTGGCTGTTTCTTGAGAAGACGCCTTACGGCGCGATCATCAAGGCCGGTGCCCATGACAGCGAAATGGTCCGTGCACTGGGGATCAACCTTCCGCGCCTGCAAATGCTGGTCTTCGGTTTCGGCGCGGCTCTTGCCGGGATCGCAGGCATCATACTGACGCCGATCTGGGGGCTTCGCCCGCATGTCGGCATCGATGCCACGATCCCGGCCTTTCTGATTATCGTGCTCGGCGGTATCGGCAGTTTCAAGGGCGCCGTTCTGGGCGGGATTCTGGTCGGCCTTGCGGTCGGGCTGACCGGCGCCTATGCCTCCGACTGGTCGCTGCTTTCAATGTATCTGCTCTTGATTGTTGTGCTGACGTTCCGTAGCCGGGGCCTGTTCGGCAAGAAAACGGCGCTGGAGGCGTGACGCCATGCTGACCTCCCCGCGCGGCGCGCCACTCGTCAACGTGCAGATGCTGATCTTTTTCGGCGTGCTGCTGAGCTTTCCCTTCTGGGCGTCGAGCGCGGGGCTTTACCAGTATCTTGGCGTCGAGGTCGCGATCTTCATCATCTATGCGCTCGGCTTCAACCTGCTGCTCGGCTATACCGGCCTGCCGTCCTTCGGGCATGGCGCGTTTCTCGGCGTCGGGGCCTATGGCTATGGGCTGTTGCAGGGCGTTTTTCCGAATGTTTTCGCGGGGTTGCTGATCGCCATAGTCTGCGCAGGGCTATCG
>CAYOUP010000144.1:0-8560 GCA_964407125.1 uncultured Hyphomicrobiaceae bacterium
TTCTGGCCGGTTCGAGGCGGGGAAGAATTGCTGCGGGATGAATGCAAAGCCGCCGATCCCCGTGACGAAAGCAACAAGCGTCAAGGCGACGACCAACCGGCGGTGGCTCACGCACCAGCCAATAAAACGCTCAAGGCCACGATAGAACGGTCCTTTGAAAGGTTCGTGCTTCATTGCGGTTTCGGCGGGCTTATGCGGCTTTAACAGAGCGTGACCGATCCAGGGCGTGAAATAGATCGCCGCCACCCAGGAAATGACCATCGAAATCCCAACAACCCAGAACAGCGAACTGACATATTCGCCTGCGGTCGAGGCCGCAAAACCGACGGGGATAAAACCGGCAACGGTGATCAGCGTACCCGTGAGCATCGGAAAGGCGGTCGTCTCATAAGTAAAGCTGGCGGCACTCAGCTTGTCGAAGCCTTCCCGCAGCTTTCGCTCCATCATCTCGATCGCGATCATGGCGTCATCGACCAGAAGGCCGAGCGCGATAATCAGTCCACCGAGCGAAATGCGTTGCAGGTCGATGCCCATCAGCGACATGGTCAGGAAGGTTGCCCCGAGCACCAACGGAATCGTAAGCGCAACGACCAACCCCGCCCGCCAGCCGAGCGAAAGGAACGACACGGCCAGCACGATCAGCAGCGCTTCGCCCAGGACGCGCAGAAACTCTCCGACATATTTGCTGACCACGCCCGGTTGGTCGGCGACCTGGCCAAGCTCGAGCCCGATCGGCAAATTCGACTGCACCTTGGCGAGCGCCGCATTGATCGCCTGGCCGACATCGGTGACCTTGGCGCCGTCAGCCATCACGACACCCAGCATCACGGCATCCTTGCCCTGGAAACGGACCTTCGCCACCGGCGGGTCTTCAAGCCCCTGGCTGACCTTGGCAATATCGCCGAGGCGGATCGTATTGCCGCCGACATGCAGCCGCAACTCGCGGATTTCCTCGACCGTCATCAGAAATCCGTCGACATCCAGACGCACTGAACGCGTATCGCTCTCAACGCGCCCTGCCGGTTCAAGCGTATTCTGCGCCGCCAGGGCGTTGCGAATATCGAGAGCCGACAAATTGCGCTCGGCAAGAACTTTGGAGGAAATTTCGATAAAGATCTTTTCGTCCTGCGTTCCGATCAGATCGACTTTTTCCACGCCCGCCACGCGCAAAAGACCATCGCGGATGCGCTTGGCCTGCTCTTTCAGCTCAGGATAGGAGAAGCCATCCCCGGTCAGGGCGTGAAGCGTGATATAGGTGTCGCCGAATTCGTCATTGAAGAACGGACCGATGACACCTGCGGGCAGCGTGTGGCGGATATCGCCGACCTTTTTGCGCACCTGATAGAATCCGTCCGTGATCTCCCGGCCGCGCGCCTCGCCCTTGAAATTCACGAAGATAATCGCGCTGCCCGGCCGCGCATAAGAGCGCACATAGTCGAGATGCGGCGCTTCCTGGATCTTGCGCTCGATCTTGTCGACGACCTGGCTTTGCATTTCTTCCGTGGAAGATCCCGGCCACATGGTCTGAATGACCATCACGCGGAAGGTGAAGTCCGGGTCTTCCTTCTGGCCCATGCTGAAGAGGGACAAGCCGCCCGCCGCAAGAATCAATATGACGAGAAACCGCGTCAAACTGCCATGAAAAATGGCCCAGCGTGACAGGTTGAAACGGCGCTGTCCCGGATCGGGGAACATGAAGGGCCTGGACATGGATGTCTCCCTGAGAGGTCGCCGGACTTAGCGCTGCGTTTCGGAAAAGGAGATGGATGCGGTCTGCATCACATTATCGGGCAGGCGCACCTGCATGCCGTCGGTGAGAAATTGCACGCCGCCCGTTACGACGACCTCGTCGACCTTCAGACCGGTTTTCACCTTCACCGCATCCTGCATCACGCCATCGGTTTCAATGAAACGCGGAGAAACCTGCGATGTGGCGCGGTCGGCGACGAATACGGCCTTGCGCCCATCGATCAGGGTCAGCGCGGTCAGCGGCACAGGCGTATAGGACAGATCCGAGCCGAGCCATAGCACTGCGCTAACAGTCATGCCGAGCCGCATGCTTGCGGGCGGATTGTCAATGGCGATGCGCACGGCATAGGTGCGCGAACCGGGATCGGCCTGACCGGCAATTTCGCTGATCCGTCCGTTTGCCGTCACGTTCTTATCGGCCCAAAGGGTCAGTTCGGCTTGCTGGCCGATGGTCAGCCCGATCACATCCTGCTCGGGCACGTTCAGCGCAACTTCCTTGTCGCCATCCGCCGCCAGACGAATGACCGGCGAGCCGGCCTGCACGACTTGCCCGGCCTCGGCCTGAACCGCAGTGACGATTCCGGCCTTGTCAGCCTTCAGCAATGCATAGCCTTTGGCGTTCGACGCCTGACGGAACAGCGCTTCGGCCGCTTCCAGCGCCGCTTCTGCCGCATCCGTTTCGAGCTGGCGCTGATCGACGACGGATGCCGGTGTATAGCCTTTCGGTTGGAGCGTTTTCGCCCGTTTCAGCGCGTCCTGAGCAACGGTCAGCCGCGTCTTTGCCGATTGCATCGCGGCGCGGGCACTATTCTCACTGAGCAGAAGATCGGTGTCGTCCAGCCGGGCGATGAGCTGGCCGGCGCTGACTGGGTCGCCCGTATCGACGAGCCTTTCGACGATCTTGCCGGAGATCCTGAAACCGGGAGCGCTTTCGGTGCGGGCGCGGATATCGCCGGAAAAGGTCCTGGCAATCTGGCCTGACTGTTGATGGACAACGATGGCCTTGACGGGCCTTACGGGCTGCTCGCTCTCAACCTCCTCCTGACAAGCAGAAAGAGTCAATGCAGTCAGACCTATAGCTGCAATTCTGAATGTTGATTTATGACGAAAGAACGCTGAATAATTTCGTTTTTCTTCAGTCTTTAGGCAAAAAAAACGTTCTGCAAGCGATGCTGAGAACATTGGGATACTCCAAACTGTCCTTAAGCTTCGGCCTTAAGGGCATTGATGATGAAACGAGCGATTTCTTCCGGCCGCGAACGATCCTCATCGTCCAATTTCTGCGCCACGATGACGGGATGGCACAAACACGTCATTGCACTTTGGGCACAGCGGGCGGCTCTTGCGGTGTCCTGCTGACGGAATTCGCCACGCCGCACGCCATCCGTAATAATCTCCTCGATCATGGAGCAAACCCGGTCGAGATGCGCTTTCACCGCGTGCCATTGCTCTTCCATCGCAACCACGACCATTTCATGCACTTTTTTGTTATCGAGAAAATTCTCCAGCGTGTAATTGTGGATATGTTGGATCAATCGTTCCAGGCGGCGGGAGGCGGACTCATCGGAGCGAACGATATTGTATAGCCGGCGTTCCGCTTCGCCCGTGATGTGAGCGCAGATCGCTTCCACCAGCGCGGATTTGGAGGCAAAAAACCGGTAAAGATTGGCTGGCGACATCTGACAGGCTTGGGCAATATCGGCCATCGTGGTTTTGGAATAGCCGTAATGCCGGAACAGCCGTTCGGCTTCCGCGAGAATGAGTGCGTGCTGATCAACCGGATCGTGTTGTGCCGTCATAAGCCGTTGCGCATCTTTCACTCACTGGCGAGTGAATAAAATCAAAAATCTTCAGTCATCATAGTAGGGAGCACCACCAAATGCAAGGGCCCACTCATATGGGGCCTCTTTGCCGAGGAAGCATAGCGTAATAGCAACCAGGCGAATGGCCAGCTGTTTAGTGCATCGATTTTGCCAAACGCTCAGCTAGAAGCCTCCATTTGGATCGATGCGCCAGCCCTGCCGCTCTCTTTCGCATTTGCCCCGACAAATGCTCTCGCCTGCAGCATTCAGAATCATTTGGTTGCCGCACTGCCAATACTGGAAAGGCATTTCCCGAATTTTACGCCCGGTTACAAGTTAATTCCCGTTCTGGCGATTTTCTTGCACAGCTGATCACGATAAGCTTAGCCTGACAGACGAAATTATCTGCTCTGAATGCCTTCGGTTCAAAGCATTGAAAGGTGGTGTGCGGTTATGAAAAAATTCCTGTTGTCAGTATTCGCGGTTGCGGCGCTTGTGCTCGCTGGCCCGCCAGCAACGCAAGCTGTAACGTTGCATATGCATAATGGCGGCGATCCGGCCTCGCTCGATCCGCACAAGGTCTCCGGCGACTGGGAGAACCGCATTGTCGGCGATATCTTCGAAGGGCTTCTGACCGAAGATATTGACGCGAAGCCAATCGCGGGACAGGCGGAAAGCTGGGACATCTCCGAGGATGGGCTGACCTACACATTCCATCTGCGTGACGGGATCAAATGGTCGGACGGCACGCCCGTGACCGCCGGTGATTTCGTCTTTGCATTGCGCCGGCTCGAGGACCCCGCCACCGCGTCCAGCTACGCCTATCTCCAATATCCGATCAAGAATGCCAAGGCGATAAACTCCGGCGAGATCAAGGACCTGACACAGCTCGGCGTAATGGCTGTCGACGACAAGACGCTGCAGATCACGCTGGAAACACCGACGCCATTTTTCCTTGGCGCCCTGACGCATTATACAGCGTACCCCGTACCCGAACATGTCGTGAAAGCGAAAGGCGACGATTGGGTCAAGATCGAGAACATCGTTACCAATGGCCCTTACCGGCCGATCGAATGGGTGCCCGGCAGCCATGTCAAAACCGAGAAGAATCCCGAATATTACGGCGTCGGCGATTTGAAGATCGACAATGTCGTCTTCTATGTGCTGGAGGATGCAAGCGCGGCGCTGAAACGCTATCGCGCCGGCGAGTTCGATATCCTCACAGCTTTCCCGACCGATCAATATCAGTGGATGCAGGAAAACCTTCCCGGCCAGGCCCGCGTAGCACCATTCGCCGGGCTTTACTATTACGTCATGAATTCCTCCAAACCGCCGCTTGACGATGCGCGCGTTCGTCAGGCCCTGTCGATGGCGATCAACAGAGAGGTGATCGGCCCGCAGATCCTCGGGACCGGGGAGCCTGCCGCCTATTCCTGGGTGCCGCCCGGCATGAACAATTATGTCGACAAACCCTACCGTGCATCCTGGGCCGATCTGGATTATCCGGCGAAGGTCGAAAAGGCCAAAGCCCTGCTTGCCGAAGCCGGTTATGGTCCGGACAAGCCGCTCGACATCCAACTGCGATACAATACTGATGAAAATCATAAGCGTATCGCCGTCGCGATTGCGGCAATGTGGAAGGTCCTTGGCGTCAATGTCACGCTCTTCAATGCTGAAGTGAAAGTGCACTATGCGGACCTGAAAAAAGGACAGCTTGAAGTCGCGCGCGCGGGCTGGCTTGCCGATTACAACGATCCGGTGAATTTCCTGCAACTCCTCAGGTCTGATGTCGGTGACAATTATGGCCGCTGGAAAAATGACGAGTTCGACGGCCTTCTCGCCAAGGCGGCGACGACACAAGACCTGAAAGCCCGTGCCGATCTGCTTTACAAGGCCGAGAAAATCGCGATCGACGATACGGCGGCAGCGCCGATCTATTATTATCTTTCGCGTAATGTCGTTTCCCCGAAGATCGAAGGATTTCACGACACGATCTTTGATATACACCGTACACGGTGGTTGTCGAAATCCGAATAGGCGCCGAACTGCATCTGCCCCTGCCGGCGTTGAAGCCGGTAGGAGCAGGTGTTATTCGAAGCGGGGGAAATACGTAAGATGTTCGGCTTTGCCATTCGCCGATTATTATCCACCATACCGGTGCTCTTCATCGCCCTGACAGTCTGCTTTTTCATTTTGCGGCTTGCGCCGGGCGGGCCGTTCGATAGCGAACGCTCGCTCCCGGAAAAGGTTCTGGCCAATCTACAGGCCCATTATCATCTCGATAAGCCTTTGATAGAGCAATATTTCCTCTATCTCGGCGCGGTCGCGCAGGGCGATCTCGGCCCATCCTTCACCACGGAGGATTTTACCGTGGCGGAATTGATCGGACTCGGCCTGCCCTACACGCTGATCCTCGGGGGAGCGGCTTTCATCGTTTCCATTATCTTCGGCGTGGCATCCGGCGTCATTTCGGGGCTGTATCAAAATAAAAGCGCCGACTATGTCACCTCCGCCGCCGTCATGACGGGGCTGATCATCCCGAACTTTCTCATGGCGCCGATCCTTCAACTCGTCTTCGGCATCAAGCTTGAATGGCTCCCGGTCGGAGGGTGGGGGGACGGCTCGATCGCCTATCTGACGCTGCCGGTCATCGTGCTGTCGCTCGTTCACATCGCACGCATATCCCGGCTCATGCGAGGCTCGATTATCGAAACCATGAACGCCAATTACATCCGCACGGCGCGGTCCAAGGGGATCGGCGAGAGGCTGGTGGTCCTGCGGCACGCGATCAAGCCGGCCCTCCTGCCCGTCCTCTCCTATCTTGGACCGGCGGCCGGATATCTGCTGACCGGCTCGCTGGTGGTGGAAAGCATTTTCGGCCTGCCCGGTATCGGAAAATATTTCATCAATGCCGCGCTCAACCGGGACTATGGCATGGTTCTGGGCACGGTCATTTTCTACATGGTGCTGATCGTCATTCTCAATCTGCTGGTTGATCTGGCCTATGCATTTCTCGATCCGAAGGTGCGCGTCAGATGATCTTCCCTTCGGCAAAACGCGAAAGTCTGGCCGCAGCGTTCGAACAGGACGATGCCATCACGGGACGCAGTTTGACCGCCGATGCCTGGCGGCGTCTCCTGCGCAACAAGGCGGCAGTCGTTTCGCTCGTCATTCTGGCCGTGCTCGTCCTCATGGCGCTCATCGGCCCCTGGTTCCTGCCCTATGACTATGAGACGCCGGATTGGGCCGCCTTCCGCGCGCCGCCGAGCATAGACAGCGGGCATTATTTCGGCACCGATCAGAATGGCCGCGATGTGCTTGCCCGCACGCTGTACGGCACCCGCATCTCGCTTCTGGTCGCTCTCGTCGCGACCATGGTCTCCGTAATCATCGGCGTCTTCTACGGAGCGACAGCCGGCTATATTGGCGGGCGGCTCGACGCCATCATGATGCGCTTCGTCGATATCATGTATGCCTTGCCCTATATTCTCTTCGTCATACTGCTGATGGTCATCTTCGGGCGCAATGTCATTCTGCTGTTTATCGGTATTGGCGCTGTCGAGTGGCTGACCATGGCGCGTATCGTCCGTGGACAGACGCTTTCGCTGCGTGAGCGTGAATTCATCGAAGCCGCCCGCGCAGCCGGGCAAACGACGGCCCGGATCATCACGCGGCACATCACCCCCAACCTGATCGGACCGGTGATCATCTACGCCACGCTGACCGTTCCCGAGATCATCGTGACGGAAAGCTTCCTGTCCTATCTCGGCTTCGGCGTTCAGGAGCCTTTGACCTCGCTTGGAACGCTGATCTCGGAAGGGGCCAACGTCATGGAAGTCATGCCGTGGCTGCTCTTCTATCCGGCGAGTTTCCTCGTGCTTCTGCTGCTGTCGCTTTCCTTCATCGGCGACGGTTTGCGCGACGCCTTCGATCCCAAAGACCGGTGACATGGATGGCTGAACAACCTGCTCTTTCAATTCAGGATCTCAATGTGAGCTTCGATACGCCGGAGGGTGAGGTATCTGCGGTTACCGGCCTCAATATCGACGTCGCACATGGGGAGACATTGGCGATAGTCGGAGAGTCGGGATCGGGAAAGAGCCAGTCTTTCCTGGCAACCATGGGATTGCTCACGCGGAACGGGCATGCGACCGGACGGGCGTTGCTGGATGGCAAGGATCTGCTGGCGATGGACCGCAATGAGCTCGACAAGCATCGCGGACGCGAAATATCGATGGTATTCCAGGACCCGATGACGGCCTTCAATCCCGTACTGCGCCTGTCGCGCCAGCTCACCGAGACGCTCGCCATCCATAAGGGGCTGACACAAGGCGCGGCGCACATTCAGGCCATCGAAATGCTCGAACGCGTCGGCATACCGGACCCCGAAAAACGCATCGCCACATATCCTTATCAACTGTCCGGCGGCATGCGCCAACGGGCCATGATCGCCATGGCGCTTTTGTGCAGGCCGAAAGTGCTGATCGCCGATGAGCCGACGACCGCGCTCGACGTCACGATCCAGGCGCAGATATTGGACCTGTTCGCGGATCTGAAGCGGGAGTTCGGCATGGCGCTTGTGCTGATCACCCACGATCTGGGCGTCGTCGCGGCGCTCGCCGACAGGATCGCCGTCATGTATGCGGGCCGGATCGTGGAAGAAGCCTCCTGCGATGAGCTGTTTGAAAGGCCTCGTCATCCCTATACGCGCGCCCTGTTGCAATCGACGCCGCGCGCGGACGAGGATGCGGCTACGCTCTACGTCATTCCGGGGCAGCCGCCCAATCTGCAACGATTGCCGGCGGGCTGCTCATTTATGCCGCGCTGCCCTTCAGCCGTTGAAAGCTGCCGTCTCGCGCCCCCGCCTCTGGAGCCTGTTGCGCGCGACCATAAAGCAGCCTGCTTTCGTGCTAGAGAGCTGGAGGAAATGGTATGAACGCAGATCCTGCCGAGGCCGGCGAAGGTCCACTGCTTGAGGTCTCAAACCTCTCCAAGGAATTCTTCATCGC
>CAYOUP010000145.1:0-8536 GCA_964407125.1 uncultured Hyphomicrobiaceae bacterium
CATGCTGATTCTTTCCGCGCCGTCTGGCGCAGGCAAGACGACGCTGACGCGCGAAATCCTTGCGGCAGAAGGCGAAAAATGCTGCGTTTCCATCTCCGCGACGACACGGCCGCCGCGCTCCTATGAAGTCGACGGACAGGACTATTTCTTTCTATCTCGCGAGGCTTTTGTAGAGCAACGCCATACTGGCGCATTTCTGGAATCGGCGGAAGTCTTCGGCCATCTCTACGGGACCCCCAAAAAAGCCGTTGAAGACAGTCTTACCGCAGGTCGAGACGTGCTCTTCGATATTGACTGGCAGGGCGCGCGCCAGCTTGCGGAGAACTGTCCGGGCGATGCCGTTCGGGTCTTTATCCTGCCTCCGTCGCGTGAGGAACTGGAGGCCAGGCTCAAGGGCAGGGCTTCGGACTCCGCCGAAGCTGTCACGAGGCGTCTTGCAGGTGCATCGGAGGAAATACGGCACTGGAACGAAGCAGATTACGTCATTATCAATGACGACATTCAGGAAAGCCTGCGCTCGCTTCAGCTGATCCTGCATGCAGAAAGATTGAAACGGATGCGGCAGGAAGGGTTGAACGATTTTGTACATAGGCTGATCGGCATGTAGCTAACTTGCCGTTCAGCCATCAGGGGCGTTGTCCTGCCGCGCCTGAATATGCGCAGACAATTTGCAAAAATCCCCGACGGAAAGCTGTTCGGCGCGCATGGACGGATCTATGCCGAGATCGGCCACTGCCTCAATTGCGCCAGGCAGAGCTTTCAGGCTTGCTCGCAGCATCTTTCGCCGTTGCCCGAAAGCCGCCGCCGTTACTCTTTCAAGCATCGCCGCGCTGCCAGCATCCGGGGGGCATTCGCGCGGCCGAAACTCAACGATTGCTGAATCGACCTTAGGCGGCGGCGTGAACGCTCTGGCTGGCAGGTTAAACAATATTCTGGTCTCGCATCGCCATTGTGAGAGTATGGCAAGACGCCCATACGCTTTAGCACCCGTCCCGGCAACGATCCTCTCCGCCACCTCTTTCTGGAACATCAGAACCATGCGGTCCCACCAGGGCGGCCACGGCTCTGCCTTCAGCCAGCCTGTCAGAAGCGGCGTCGCGACGGAGTAGGGGAGATTGGCGACGATCCGAATACGTGATGCATTAGGCAGGATTGCGGACCAGTCGATGGTCAGCGCATCCTGCTCAATGATTGTCAGGCGGTCAGGAGAGTGCTGGGAAATAGCAACCAGCGCAGGCCTGCAGCGCTCGTCTTTTTCAATCGCGATGACGTGGGATGCGCCTTCCGTCAGAAGCGCCCGCGTCAGCCCGCCGGGACCGGGACCGATTTCAACGACAGTGACACCTTCCAGCGGTCCGGCGCTTCGGGCAATCCGTCCTGTCAGGTTCAGATCGAGAAGAAAGTTCTGGCCGAGCGATTTTTTCGCCGTGAGTCCAAGCGTACGGATAACCTCGCGGAGTGGAGGCAGATTATCCAAGCGAGTCTTCCCGGTTGCTGGCCGCATGGAGCTTGCCCCTGACCTCCGCCGCCTGCCGGGCAAATTGGAGCGCGGCAATCAGCGCATCGGGACGGGCTTTGCCGCTTCCAGCTATATTGAAAGCCGTCCCGTGGTCGGGAGAGGTGCGGATAAAGGGAAGACCGAGCGTGACATTGACGCCTTCATCGAAATCGAGCGTCTTGAGCGGAATCAGAGCCTGATCGTGATACATGGCGAGAGCAGCGTCATAGTTTTTCCGCGCGCGCTCGTGAAACATGGTGTCGGCAGGATAGGGGCCGGCGACATTGATCCCTTCCTTGCGCAGGATGGCCAGCGCAGGCTCGATTATCGTCTGTTCTTCCGTCCCCATCATGCCGCCTTCCCCGGCATGCGGGTTGAGGCCCGCAACGGCGATGCGAGGCTGGGCGATGCCGAAACCATGCTTCAGTTCATCAGCAAGGATACGCGCTGTCGTAACGATTTTCTCCGTCGTCAAACTATCCGGCACTTTGGCGAGCGCTATGTGAACCGTGACAGGAACGATCCGCAGGCTTGGTCCCGCCAGCATCATGACCGGCGTTGATGTGTAGCCATAGGTTTTAGCAAGCGCGCCCAAAAATTCGGTATGCCCCGGATGGGGGAAGCCCGAAGCGCTCAGAATATACTTGGCAATCGGGTTCGTGACGACAGCAGCAGCCTTGCCGCTCATCGTCAGGGCGACCGCCTGCTCAATGCTTGCGATGATTGCAGATGCCGCGTTGACGGACGGTTTTCCGGGGGCAGAACGCTCTGCACACTCGATCTGCAGTACCGGCAGCGCCTGCGGAAAGATCCCGGCTGCTTCGGAGATGTTACGGACCGGCTCAAGGGGGACATTGAGCCCGAGCGCCATAGCGCGACCTTCGAGAATAGCCTTGTCAGCAAGAACGGCAAAAACCGGAACATTGCGCTCATTGCGAGCGAGCCAGCTCATCAGGGTTATGTCCGGCCCGATTCCGGCCGGATCACCGCTGGTTAGCGCAATAGGCAAGTCCGGCATCACATCACGTCAGCCGCTCTTGGGGTATTTAAGGAACGCCCGCGATTTCAAATCCTTGAGATGCCGTTCGGAATACAGCAGAAACTGTTGCTGGGTGCTGTCTTCCTCACTGTCCGATTGTGATGCGTTCTTAGCCGGTGCGACCGTTTTTTTCGAACAGACGGCATGCAACTCGATTGTTTTGCCTACCACGACCGGTGGGGTCATCTCACCCTCATTCGCTTTTTGCAGAACGGCCTGCGCATCACCGCGGAACTCCTTAAGCTTGGCTTGCTTGACCGATTGCACGGTAGCGCCAGAAATATTCTGGACCTGCTTGCTGAGCTTACCACAGGATTTGAAGCTTTTGCGGATGTTCTCCGCTTCGATCAGCTTCTCAGCAACTTCCTTCTGGTCACCGCCCACCTTGAGCCGGACAATCTCTACATCGAGAATCGTGCCGCCGCTCGCATTAAAGACCGGTATATTGGACGGCGATGATGCACGAATTTGTGAGCCATACACCCGGCGGATCACCTGCCGCCAGGCTGCTTGGGCGCGAATACGATCCTTGAGTGTGGTGGGATCTACGCCTTCCTCACGGAAAGAGGCTAGAAACTGTTTCAGCGTGCGCCCCTTGGAGCCCGATTGCGCCATACGCGTGAGAAACTGATTGACCTCATCGTCCGACACGGTGATTTTCTGTTCCTTCGCCGCTTGCAGCATAAGCTTTTCGTCGATCAGCTCTTCAATCGCCTTCTTGTGCATGGATTGGCCAGCATTCGCTATGACGCTTTGCTGTATTTTCTGGACGAATTTCTTTTGCAGCTCTTTTGCTTCCTCGCGGGACTGCGGGCGCTTTTCCTCCATATAGCGCCGGAACGCCTGCTTCGTCTCATCGGATTGCAGACGCGCTTTCATGTTCGCATTCAGATTGGTCGAAAGTGCGAGAAAGCGTTGTCTCTGGGCGATATCGTAGCTTGTTATCGGCTCGTCATTGACCATGACGACGATGCTTTGCGCTGCCGTCATCTGATGCTGCGCAAAAACAAATAGGGCCGCTGCCAGTGCAAGAATGCAGACACGCTGCCAAGGCCGTTTCCAGATATCCGTCATGAACAAAAATCCATCATATGTTTGCACACGGTCTCATCGTGCGTAAAGCATTATGGGAAACCATGAAGGTAAAGCTAGGCGGATTCGTGACGATTGGAAACGCCATCTATGGAAAATGCAGCCAATATGGATGAAAAGCCGGACTGCAAATCAGTATTTATCAAGAATAGGCGCTTCGGATGAGAAGAGGCCGATAGAGTCGGTGCGGCCTTCCGTCTGGCCCAGATTGAGCAGGTTGTATTTCACCAGAATTGTCTGATCGGGTTTGATGTCGTCATCCTCGACATTGGTTTCGACATAGGAGACGGAGAGCACGAAACATTCGTCGGCATATTTCAGTCCTATGCCGTTACGGATGAAGTCATCATTTTCGAGGTCATAGCGGAGATCGCCGAACAGGGTCCAGTGATTGGCTAGCTGGATTGCGGCGGAACCGATCATTTCCTCACGGTCTTCCAAAAAGCCGAGACCCTTCTGAGCACGCGCATTAACGTAGTTCGCGCTTGCGCTGACCGGACCATAAGCGCCTGTCAGCTGCAGATCATGCCTATTAACATCAAGCGTATCCTCGTCAAAGCGGACTTGCGAGACAAGCTGGAGATTGCTGGAGAAATCGAGATACGCGCCCGCAACATAATCAGAATTGGCGGTATCCAGACCGCTATCCGGAGTAAAGGAATTATCCCCGGCAATCTGATAGCTCTGGCCGGCGACAACGCGCGCATTCCACCCGTTCGCGGTGCTCACGCTGTACTGGACACCGACATTGGCGCGTGTACCGGTTTCGATCCGGTCATATCCTGAAAATTTGTCGGTATCGAACAGCAGCGTATCATCAAACACCAGGCTGCGGGCGTCTTCATTGGGGATCTCACCCTGATCTTCAATGTTCGGACGGGCGATGATCTGAGCGATCGGCTCGATGATATGCGTCGCGTTTTCCGTGTGTTTCACGAATGGCATGCGATATTCGAGACCCGCCATGGCGGAGCCGCGGAAGGCCGTTGTGCCATCTTGCGGCCCATTGCCTTGTTTCTCGTCATTAAAACTCGTGGTCTTGTAAACGTCGCCGCGCAGTTGTGCGAAAGGCGTGAATGTCTGGCCCAGCGGATCGACGAGGGTGCGCCGCCATTTGAGTTCATTGGCCGTGCGGGCAACATCGCCGCCATTGTCGCGGTTCAACACGAGCGTATGGGAGTCAAAGGCGAGTTCGCCGCCAAGTAACGGATTGTCGAAAATGTAATTGTAATCAATCGATGGGAAGACCACAGAGTCGGCCTGGTCGCTGTCTTCGAAGGTCAGGCCGCCAAAGTAGTAAGCATTCGCGCTGAAGTAATTCCGGTCATGCAGTCCTTCAAGATACAGTTGGGAGACGCGGTCCGTCGCAAAGGCATTGTCCAGCCTGTAGAAGCGGCGGAACGTGTCATCGCTTTCGACGGTAACGTCCCAGCCCCATTTCCACCATGAGCCGAGTTCGAATTCGCCTTTAGTGTGAACGCTGCCGCGGAATTTCGAGCGCGAGTCCTCCGGATCCTCATCGAAGGCACTGGCCAGCTCAACGTTGTAGCTGCCATGGTCCAGACGCTGCCGATAATCAAACGTCAAGAGGAGACCGGCTTCGGTCGTCGCAACCGGGGTAACGGTCATGTCAGCGCTGGGCGAGATAGCGAAATAGTAGGGTGCGCCGACCGTGAAGCCGAGATCATTCGAGTGGCCGAATTCAGGGGCGAGGAAGCCGGAGCGGCGCTTTACGGTCGGGTCCGGATAATAGAAATACGGAACGTAGGCGAGAGGCACGCCGAAAAACTCGAAAACGCCGTCCTCGATGTAGATATTGCCCTCGTCCTTTTTGTGAATAAGCTTTCTCGCCTTAATGCGCCAGATTGGCGCCCTGTCCGGATCATCCTGGCAGGGTTTGCAGGGCGTAAAGACGCCGCGCTCGAAGACGGTCGTATTCCCATCCTTGCGATAGGCGTTAGCTGCCCCGATACGGGCTTCGGTGCTGGTCACGGCGCGGAAAGAGCGGATGAAACCGTCGCGGAAATCGTCGGTCAGCGTGATGCGCTCGGCATTGATGAGAGCGCCGTCCGGTTCCTTGATGCGGACATTGCCGACCGCGTTCAGCGTATTTGCGGACTGGTCATAGGTCAGGGCGTCGGCGCGCAGCGCGTAATTCTTGTAGTAGACCTCGACATTACCCTTGGCGATGACCGTATTGTTCTCGCGGTCGTAAACCAGCTCATCCGCCTGGAGCAGCAAGGGCTGTTCCGCTTCCGTCTGTTCCGGACGCGGTTTCAGCAGATCGCTCTTGGCGGCGAACGCTGTCTGCGCGTCAAGCGTAACACCAACGCCCAACGCAAAAATTAGTGCCACAGCGGAAACGCCCGATCGCGCAGCCTTGCGCGTCGCAGCGAAAGCTGTTGAGCCTGCCCAATGTCCCCCTGGCGCAGCTCTATCGCTCATCCGTCACCCATCTTCTTGATTCAGCAGAAACGTCAACGCCAATAGACTCGCAATGGCGATTGGCGCCCACGCTGCTACCCCCGTTGATATATAGCCGGACATGCCCATTTTTCGCGACAGCTCAATTAGCACGAAAGCTGCAAAGCCGCCGCTCAAACCCGAAATCACCATAGTCTGTATCTTCCCGAAACGAAAGGGTCTCAACGCGCATGTCGCAGCGAGCAAAACCATAGCAATCATCAGGAATGGACGCGCCAGAAGCTGTTCGTAATGAAGTTTATACGCAGTCGTTTCAAATCCAGCTTTCTCTGTAAATTCTATAAAACCCGGAAGTTCCCAGAAGGATACGCTTTCAACAGTATCCACGCTTTCGTTTACCTGATTCTCATCAAGATAAGTACTGACATAATATTTCCGATAATTGCGCGGCAGCTGGCCAGGGCTAGAGACATTCGCGTTTTCAAGCTCCCAATAACCTTGCCGTAATTCCGCCTTATCTGCTTCGATTCTCTCAATAAATTTTTTGTTGAGATTAAATTGCAACAGCGTCAGTCCGGCGAGTGTTGTGCCGCGGTTTGCGCTGGCTCTGGCATAGATGATTGAAGGTCCGTCCGGACCGTCCTGACGAATCCAGCTCGCCTTGTCGCTATTGCCCCTGGCGCCACCTCTCGCAGCGAAAGTGTCAGCAAAAATCTGCTCCGAAAGCAGCTTTGCTTCCGCTGCCAGCGGATTGTAGACCGTCGTCGAAAATACGCCGATTGCGAAGGCGACATAAAGGGTTGGGCGCAGAAACTGCCAGACCGAAATGCCGGCGGCCCTCACAATGACCAGTTCGGAGCTGCGGCTGAGCATCAGGAAGGTTCCGATCGCGCCGATCAGCACGGCAAAGGGGAGGATCAACTCGGCAAAGGCCGGCAGACGGATCAAAGTCACGAACATTGCCTCGCCGGCTGATGCATCGACCTTCGCCGCCTCGCGCATCATTTCCACAAAGTCGATGAAGAATACGATCATGACGCAGACGCCATAGACCACGAGCACCATGGTGAAAAAGCGCCAGGCAAAATAACGTCCCAAAGTATTCAGCGAACCGGCCACGTCTAAATCGCCCTTCCTGCTGGTCTGGCTTGCTGGGCTTCACGCTGTCTTCTGAACATACCAAGAGAAATTGACGGCATGGAGGGCGGCCGGATTTCGAAAGTGATCATGGCTATACATAGCGCGATTCCTGCAAGTGGAACGCCCCAGACAATCATCAGTCCTGACGGATCCTTGGTCGCCATATTGACGCCAGCCAATCCGAGAACACGAAGCCCGGCCGCCGAGGCGAAGGCGGTGAACATGGCCTGAGCCCGGTTGTCCCGCGTCGTTCGCGGATAAGCCAGATGAACACCCACGATCAGAATGAAAAGAATAGGATAGAGCGGATTGGACAGCCGGTCGTGAAGTTCAGAGCGGAATTTGCCTTCATTGTGTTGGTAATAAGCATTGTCGGTGTCAGGGTTCAGGAGTTCGTTCAGATAACGTTCACGCGGCTTGTAATCCCTGCGCCCTTCCGTCGGTCCGAACTGGCTGATGTCGAAGACATAGCTGTCGAACACGACAATCTGCACGTTTTTCGATTTGCCGTTCTGGCGCTGGATATGCCCATTCCGCATTATCAACACGGCCTGATCGCCTTCGCCTTTGACGATCTGTCCCTCTTCGGCAAGGAAGGTCACGATCTGGTTCGGCTCGCGCTCATCATGGATCATCAGGCCAAGCAAAGTGCCGTTATCGGTCCTGTCGGCGATATGAACGGTCAGGCCTGGTTCCGGTGAGGAGAACTTGCCCGGTTGAATGACCTGTGCAATCAGATCGGTGCGCACCTTGATGGTATATTCGCGCAATTCCCGCTGCGTTGCGGGCGCGAGATAGACATTTGAAAAGACGACGAAACCGCTGACCAGCAAGCCAAGATAGAGCAACGGCCGCACGACCCGCCAGTTCGTCGAGCCTGATGCGGAAAGCACAATCAGTTCGCTGTCACCACTCAGCCGGTTAAGCACATGTAACGCGGAAATGAGCAGTGCGATCGGGGCGACGATCGCAATCAGGTTCGGCATGGCAAGCAAGGTGATTTTGAGAAAGATCAGGAAGCTTTGCCCCTGATTGGTCACGAGCGAAATCTGCCGCAACGCTGTCGTCATCCAGACGATTAGCGTCAGCGTCAGAAGGATCATGACCAGCGCGCCTGCCGTCTGCCGGAAAATATAACGGCCTATAATGTCCATAAACGATTGTGGCTTTCACGTCTTCGCGCAGACTGTTGCTGTATTGCCTCTCATGCCAGTATGGCGTTTTTTCGGCTCTTGCCTTTCGCCCTAGCCGCATTATGTCAAGCAAAGCAAGTTTAAAGTGGATTTGCCATCAGGGTTTGAAGCCGGTCCTCAAGCTCATTGGCAAGGCTATTTCCGAGCACA
>CAYOUP010000146.1:0-8515 GCA_964407125.1 uncultured Hyphomicrobiaceae bacterium
CGGGCGGATTTCACCACTTGCGGCAGGAACATCTTGCCCGCGCCGAACAGATCGCCGACGACATTCATGCCGTCCATCAGCGGGCCTTCGATCACGTGTAGCGGTCGTGCGAATTGATGGCGCGCTTCTTCGGTATCCTTCTCGATATAATCGGCAATGCCGTGAACGAGCGAATGGGTGATGCGTTCGCCGATCGGTTTTTCGCGCCAGCTCAGATCGGCCCCGGCGGCTTTCTTGCCGCCTGTCTTGAAACGTTCGGCGGCTTCCAGCAGCCTGTCGGTGGCGTCGTCGCGGCGGTTGAGAATGACATCCTCGACCAGTTCGCGAAGCTCCGGCTCGATCTCGTCATAAACGCTGAGCTGGCCTGGATTGACGATGCCCATATCCATCCCTGCCTGAATGGCGTGGTAGAGAAACACCGAGTGCATCGCCTGCCGGACGGATTCATTGCCCCGGAAGGAGAATGACAGGTTGGAGACGCCGCCGGACACATGCGCGTGGGGCAGTTCGGCGCGGATGCGTTTCACCGCCTCGATATACTCGACGCCGTAATTATTGTGCTCCTCGATGCCGGTCGCGACGGCGAAGATATTCGGATCGAAGATAATGTCTTCCGGCGGAAAGCCGACCTGTTCCGTCAGAATGTCGTAGGCGCGCTTGCAGATCGCGAATTTGCGGTCCGCCGTATCGGCCTGGCCCTCCTCGTCAAAGGCCATGACGACGACCGCCGCACCATAGCGCAGAATCTTTTTCGCATGCTCGATGAACGGCGCTTCGCCTTCCTTCATGCTGATGGAATTGACGATGGCCTTACCCTGGGTGCAGCGCAGCCCGGCCTCGATGACAGGCCATTTCGAGGAGTCGATCATGACCGGAACGCGTGCGATGTCGGGCTCGGCAGCGATAAGATTGAGGAACGTGACCATTGCCTTCTCGCTGTCGAGCAGGCCTTCATCCATATTGACGTCGATGATGTTCGCGCCGTTTTCGACCTGCTCGCGCGCAACGGCGAGGGCGGCATCGTAATTGTCCGCCTCGATCAGTTTCCTGAATTTCGCCGATCCGGTGACATTGGTCCGCTCACCGACATTGATGAATGCGCTGCCGCTATTGGCCATATCCACTAGTAACTCACTTCCTACCTTGCCGTACTAAACGCGCCGTTTATCCAGCCGTTCCGGTTTTCAACTTTGCCGGCGTTTCCGGTTCCTGATCTTCTTCAACTTCGTCCTCTGCAAACAGCTCCTCAAGTTCCTGAGATTGTTTACGTGCCTGGATCGCAATCTTTTCCGCGTCGGTATAATGCTTGTAATCATCATATAGCCGCCGCTCGTCGCTTTCCTTGAATATCTCGATGATCCATTTCGCCCGGTCTTTTCGCGTTCCGAGCCCCATCAGGAGATCCTTGGCCAGTTCCATCGATCCAAGAAAAGTTTCGCGCTCGACGTCCTCGATGCCCAGATCCATCAGCCGGTGCACATGCTGGCGGTTACGTGCGCGTGCAAAAATTGGCACATGGGGGAAATGCGTCTTTACGACCTGAGCCGTCCGGATCGACGTTTCGACATCGTCGATAGCAAGAACGAAAGCGCGCGCATCCTGTGTCTTCGCAGCTTCCAATATTCCAAGCCGACTGGCATCCCCGTAATAGATCTTATTGCCGAACTGGTTAATGAAATTGACCTGCTCGGCATTTATGTCAAGTGCGGTGAACGGGATTTTCGTCGCGCGCAGGACACGGGCTACAATCTGCCCGAAACGGCCGAAGCCTGCAATAACTACATGGCCCTCGGCCTGAGGCATGGTATCGAATACCGGCTCGGTCCTGGACAAAAGCTCAGTGAGAAAGTCGTCAATCAGCAGCAAAAGCGGCGTGATCGCCATCGAAATCGTGATGGCCACGGCGATGCCGCCGGCCAGATACTCGTCGATCACGGTCCCGGAGGCCGCTGCGGCGAGCAGGACGAAACCGAACTCCCCGCCTTGCGAGAGCATCAGCGCAAGCCTGCGGGACGCGCGGTCTTTCAGATCCTGCCAGCGCCCCACGAAATAAAGGATCAGCGCCTTGACCGCCATGATGAAAGCAACGGCCGAGAGGATGCTTGCGGGTTCCTCCAGCAGCAGATCCAGATTGAGCGACATACCGACGGTTACGAAGAAGAAACCAAGCAATAGCCCCTCGAAAGGTGCGATGTCGGCCTCGATCTGATGACGGAATTCGGAGTCGGCGAGCAGGATACCGGCCAGAAAAGCGCCGAGCGAAGCGGACAGACCGATATATTCCATAAGGTAGACCACGACGACGATGGTTAGTAGCGCCGATGCGGTCATGGCCTCGCGAACGCCTGTCGTGGCGATGATGCGATAGATCGGGTTCAGCAGATAACGCCCGACCAGCACGATCCCGGCAAAGACAAGTATGCCCTGAAACACCGTCAGCAAGGAAAAGGCGCTTTGCGATCCATGCAGCGCGAGAAACGGAATCATCGCGATCATAGGAATGGCAGCGATGTCCTGAAACAGCAGGATCGAGAAGGACAGACGGCCATGACGGGCGCGCAATTCACCCTTCTCATCCAGCGTTTGCAGCGCGAATGCCGTGGACGACAAAGACAGAGCCAGCCCGACAATCAGGGAAGGGCCGAAATCGAGCCCGCCATATAAAGCGATCAGCGTGAATACAATGATCGTAACGACCACCTGCGCACCGCCCGCGCCGAACACGGAGTTACGCATGGCCCAGAGACGGCGGGGCCGCAATTCCAGGCCGATCAGGAAGAGGAACATTGCTATCCCGAGTTCGGCGGTATGGCGCAGTTCCTCCGGATCGCTGAGCATCTGCCCGACGCCGCTCGCCATGATCAGAATGCCGGCCACCAGATAGCCCAGAACCGACCCGACCTGGCAGCGTTTACCCAGCGGCGCGGCGATCGCGGCTGCGGCAAGAAACACAATTACTTGCAAGAGGGAGCCATCCATGGCTACTCCTTTGGTTCTGGTCCTGCGTCGTCTGGGGGTAGACAGAGGTCAACGCTTAGGGATATTTGCGGCGCATTGGACTAATTTATCGCCCAATTCGCTTATGCGAAAGCGTTCATACCTCTGCCATTTTGCGCCACTACGACAGGACCAGCTATATGGACGGGATCATGGCAGTAAAATCGAAATTCTTCGTTTTCGGAAGAACTTTACGGAGTTCCTCGCGGATTCTTGCATGTGGAGCGCTTGCTGTGGCCGCTGCATCGACCGCCTCGGCTGAATCCACTTGCGTGTTGTGCAGCGGACCTGAAGCCGCCTATGAGTGCAACGCATATGCCAATGAACCGATACCCGACGCGGCTCTGGCCTTGTTCTGTACAAGCCGCATCGCGGACGATTACGGGCATAAGAGCTGCACCGTTGAAAAGACCAATTCGGCCTGCACGGGACTTCCGGTTCATTTCCCCTATAATCCCGACGACAGCAATAATTTCGGTTTCTCGTTCGAGCCCACTCAGCAAGATGCAAATAAGGAGCCCGAAACGCTTGGCGAACTGGCCACCGAAACCTACGATGCATCGAAACAAACCGTGAAAGAAACCGGCGAGGCGATTGAAAATGCGACCGATAAGGCCGGTAACGCAATGAAGGACGCTGGCGAGTCCATTAGCAATGCAACAAAAAATACACTGAAGTGCATCCAGTCAGCGCTTTCGAACTGCTGATAGACCCACACTGCCTCATTGCCCTACGACTGACTTTTCCTCCCAAAGCCGGAATTACGAGAATAATATACCCTGCAACCCAATATGTTCGATGTATAATTACAGGTTCTGACTTTATTTTTGGAGTGATGGGGCGGGATGCTCAGCTCCTCGATTTTCTGCGCTGGTTCTCTCAGTCACATAGCTGAATTTTATGGCCAGACATGGGCTAAGAGTGGATGCATGCATCTTAAGAACGTGCTACTAAAGTGTATAGTTGCCCTCTCAGGCGTTGTTTTTGCTAAAGAAAATAGTTTTTGCATTCATAAGACAACGATCTTCTTGAGATGGCATAATGGGGAAACGTTGAGGCCCTTTGGCTAAGCCAGACGAAAGGGGCGGTATAATGGCCGAGTATTTTGCTTGGACAGTTACCGGAGTCATTACTGGACTCAAGACTTGGTCGGAGCCTGATTACGGAAATGTGGAAGACGCATCCGCCGATGGGGTTGGCTCGGTGCAGATTGCGTCCCGAATGGTTGAGCGGCAAAGATTTTTGATCCATCAGCGCGATGGCCGCGAGATGGAGGTCACGCTGGCTGACAGCAGTCTTGTTCTTAGAAACGGACATGTGGTGACTGCCGTCCTGGTCGCGCGTAAGGGCCTCAATCACGGTTTCTGCGTAATCGTCGACAATCACACGACTGGCGCGCAAATCCGTCTCGCTGACAACATCAAGCGTATCCGCCCCAGGGTCGGTCTTTTTCGAACCGCAAAATACGGTATGCTGGCGACAGTGCCCGCCCTCCTTGCAATGACATTGTGGCTGCTCGTTCCCGGCAGCTTAGGGCGAACCGATATTGATTCAATCTTCCTTATCATGTCGATCGCAATTGTGGTGCTGTTTGTGATTGGTCTTATCGTGGCGAAGCTTGTCCTCGACTATCTTCAGGCAGACGATCATCAGAAGATATGGCAGGTTGCCGAGGAGGCTTCGACCGAAGTCCGGACTTCGATCCGTCAGAATCCGCGATCACGTCCCCGTTTCTGAAGCCAAATGGGCTTCGGGGACAATGCGTGATGACAGTTTAGCCCAATTCACGCAGTGCGTCCGGAAGCGCCTCGGCGAAGGCATCCAGCTCATGCGGGCGGCCCGCTGAAACGCGGATGCAGCGATTTTGCGGTTCCACGAAGGGCATGCGTACGAAAATGCCGCGTGCGATCAGCGCATCGAGCAGCGCCTTGGCATAAGTGCCATCGCGACCGCAATCAATCGCAAGAAAATTCGTCGCGCTCGGCAACGGCTCCAGTCCGTTCGCTGTCGCTATGCGCGCGATCCGCTCCAGCGCCTCTTCGACCTTGCGGCGGACCTCGTCGAGATAAACCTGATCTTCGAGCGCTGCGAGTGCCCCGATCTGCGCGATCCGGTTGACGCCGAAATGATTGCGGATCTTGTTGAAGGCGATTGCCAGATCTTCATGCGCGATACCGTAGCCGACGCGCGCGCCCGCCATGCCATAGGCCTTGGAGAATGTCCTGAACCTGATGACGCGCGGGTGGCTTGTATCGATCGCGGGCAGAGCATCGTCAGGCGCGAAATCGGCATAAGCCTCGTCAAGGCAAAGGATCGTGCCTTCCGGCATCGCGTCGATCATCTCCTGAATGACTCCCGCGCTGTTCCATGTGCCCATCGGATTGTCAGGATTGGCGATATAGATCAGCGGCGCATTCGTTTGCCGGGCTTTGGCAAGAAGCGCCTCCGGGTCTTCGCGGTCATCCCGGTAGGGGATGAATTCAAGCCGTCCGCCAAAACCGTGCACATGATAATTGAATGTCGGATAGGCGCCATGTGAGGTCACGACCGGCGTGCCGTCGCTGATCACCATCCGCGCCAGATAGCCGAGCAGCCCGTCGATCCCCTCGCCGACCACGATATTTTCCGGCTTGACGCGGTGATGTTTCGCAAGAGCCTCGCGCAGATCGTGGTTTTCCGGATCACCATATTGCCAGACCTCGCTAGCTGCCTCGCGCATCGCCTCAATGGCTTTCGGCGACGGGCCGAACACGCTTTCATTGGCGCCGATCCGCGCCCGGAACGGTTGGCCCATCCGGCGTTCCTGCGTTTCCGGTCCGACAAAAGGCACGGACGCCGGAAGCGTCTCGACAAGCGGTGTGAATGGTAGACGGCTCGACATGGTACGGCTTTCAATAGGCTGATCGGGAGCGACAAATTAGCAGCGTGGCAGTTAAATAATCAACGACTGGATCCATGTTACCATCGCGCACATAACAATAAGGCCTGCATTTCCCGATGCTCGAAGTCATTCAGAACAACGAAGCCATCATACGGGTGAGCTTTTTCCTCGGAATCCTTGCCGTAATGACCGGGTGGGAATTTGCAGCGCCCCGGCGGCGGCAGGAAATTCCGCGGCTTCTGCGCTGGAGCAACAATCTGGCTGTCGTTGCGCTAGACACGGTGCTGGTGCGGCTGAGCTTTCCGATTTTGGCGGTTGGACTTGCGATATTCGCCAAGGAGCGGGGTTGGGGGCTGCTTAATGCGTTTGAGGTTCCCGCGTGGCTCGGAATTCTGATCGCCGTCCTCGTGCTGGATCTCGCGATCTACCTGCAGCATGTGATGTTTCACGCGGTCCCCGCGCTGTGGCGGCTGCACCGGATGCATCATGCCGATCTCGAATTCGACGTAACGACGGGGCTACGTTTTCATCCGGTCGAGATACTCATCTCGATGGGCATCAAGCTTGCGGTCGTTGCCGCTCTCGGGCCGCCTGCCGTCGGTGTACTGATTTTCGAGGTGTTGCTGAACGCGACCGCGATGTTCAGTCACTCCAATATCGACATCCCGAAACCGATCGACCGCGTATTGCGCTGGTTCGTCGTGACGCCGGACATGCACCGCGTCCATCATTCGATCACGCCGCATGAGACGAATTCGAATTTCGGTTTCAATCTGCCTTGGTGGGATCGTTTTTTGGGAACGTATCGCGCGCAGCCGGAAAAGGGACATCTCGGCATGACGATCGGGATCGAACAGTTCCGCACGCGGCGCGACTTATGGCTTGACCGGATGCTGATCCAGCCCCTGCGCGGCCCGGCAAGCGGCTATCCGATCAATCGGCGCGAGAAATCCGCCCCTGTTGATGATTGAACTCCCCTTTCATCGTCCCGTGCCTGGGGTAATGGGAATTAGATCAGCTTCATCTTAACATATTTCGCTTCGACGTAATCGTGGATGCCGAGCGAGCCGCCTTCACGGCCCATGCCGCTTTCCTTGATGCCGCCGAATGGCGCTTCCGCCGTCGCCAGCAGCATCTCGTTCACGCCAACCATGCCGACTTCGAGATCTTCATAGGCGCGGGTTGCCGTGCCGAGATCATTCGTGAACAGATAACCGGCAAGACCGAAGGGCAGCGAATTGGCACGCTGCATGACGTCGTCATAGTCCGTGAAGGTCGTCAGCGGTGCAATCGGACCGAACGGTTCCTCGGTCATGACCATGGCGTCGTCCGGCACATTGCCGAGCACGGTTGGCTCGAAGAAAAAGCCACGGTTGAACTCGGCGACCGGATTGCCGCCTGCAAGCAATGTCGCACCGCGCTCCAGAGCGTCGGCAACCATTGTCTTGATCGTCTCAAGCCCGCGCGCATTCGCCATCGGCCCCATCTGGACGCCTTCATCCAGTCCGCGCCCGATCTTGATCGACCTGGCGACCTCGGCAAAACGCGCCGAAAAGGCGTCGTAATTCTTCTCGTGGACATAAAAGCGCGTCGGCGAGATGCAGACCTGACCGCAATTGCGGAACTTGGTCGCTGCGCAGACTTCGGCGGCCTTTTCGGCGTCGGCATCGTCGAAGATGATGACCGGGCCGTGTCCGCCCAGTTCCATCGACACTTTCTTCACGCCGTCCGCCGCCAAATGCAGGATTTCCTTGCCGACCGGAACCGAGCCGGTCACGGAAACCTTGCGAACGATCGGTGAACCGATCAGATGCTTTGCAATCATGCTGGACTGGCCGGTGATGAAATTGACTGCGCCTGCCGGTATGCCCGCATCATGGCAGGCTTGTACGAGCAGGGCGCAGGAGCCGGGCGATTCGCCTGCCGGTTTGATGATGACCGAGCAGCCCGCCGCAAGCGCCGCCGCCATCTTGCGGGCGGGAAGCAGTGCCGGGAAGTTCCATGCGGAAAAGGCCGCGACCACGCCAACCGGCTGATAGATGACGGCAAGGCGCGAGTCCGGTGTGCGCGATCCGATGAGCTGGCCGTAAATGCGCTTGGCTTCCTCGGCGTACCATTCGAACTGGTCCGCTGCTGCGCCCGTCTCGCCCTTGGCTTCGGCGAGCGGCTTGCCGGTCTCAATCGACATGATCGTCGCGATCCGGTCAACGCGCTCACGGATCAGGTCCGCGACCTTGCGGAGTTTGGCGGCGCGCTCCCATGTGCCGGTCTGCCGCCATTCGGCGAAGCCGCGTTCAGCCGAAGCCAGCGCGCGGTCAAGGTCGTCCGGGGTGGCGTCCGCGATCTTGCCGATCTCGTCTTCAGTGGCCGGATCGAAAACCTGCCGGGTGCCGCCGCCTTTCGCGGGCGACCATTCGCCATCAATATAGAGCTGGAAATCCTGATACATGATTGCCCTGAACCTTTCGATTTATTTCCCCATCACCCACCCGCCTTACGGCGGGAGCCCTCTCCCGCGAGGGGAGGAGGGAAGAAAATTGAACTAGCTGCGAGTCAGCCCTCTCCCTTGACGGGAGAGGGCGGCGCGAAGCGCCGGGTGAGGGTGAATAATCTTCCTGTCATTTATATTTTCTGCTT
>CAYOUP010000147.1:0-8509 GCA_964407125.1 uncultured Hyphomicrobiaceae bacterium
TATTCTTACATCTGTCTTGCTTACACAGCACAGCATCCATATGCCAGCATGGTCGAAATTATTTCGACCATGCTGGCGCCCCCCTGAATGACGAGAGCCCATCATGCCTTCCGGATCAGAGCACGGCTTCCGTAGCCGGCCTCTTCAGTTCGGCGAGCGCGACGGCCTGGCGTTTGGCATTGCGATATCTAGCAAACTGGGTATCGGCGATGACGCCGGCCAAGATAACGCTTCCCATGACTGCGAAGTTCAGAGAGGACGGGATTCCCAGCAGATTCACCAGGTTTTGCAGGACCTGCAAGAGTATGACGCCAAGGACAACACCCACGATCGAACCTTCGCCGCCACGAAGCGAAAATCCCCCCAGAACCGCAGCAGCAATACCGTAGAGTTCATAGAAATTCCCATGCGATGAGGGCTGCACAGACCGCGTATACATGGCGAAGAATATGGCCGACAGCGCGGTGAGAACGGCGCAGATGACATAGGCGAGGATGATTATTCGCTGAGTGTTGATACCTGAATAGCGCGCCGCCTCCTCGTTCTTGCCAACGGCAAACAGGTGCCGTCCAAAGACGGTGCGGTGGAGGACGAACCAGGCGATGACTGCAATAATACCAAAAGCAATGATGGAATGAGGCACAGCCCAAGTCCGGCCGGAAACCAGCCATTCAAGCCACGGAAACTTGTCGCCGAACGAAAAACCCGCAGTGCCATCCGCGGTATAAAAACGCGCGATCCCGCGATAGATCAGCAGCCCGCACAGCGTGACGATGAACGGTTGCAGCTTGAGCCGCGTGATCAGAAGGCCATGGGTTACGCCAAACACCGCACCGAACATCAGCACGATGACTATCGCCAGCGGCCAGGGAACGCCCTGATTGACGATGAAATCAACAAAGACGACACCCAGAAGCGCAATCACCGAGCCGACAGAGAGTTCAATCCCGGCGGTAACGATCACGAAGGCCTCGGCGACCGAAAACAGACCGAACAACCCGATCAGATTTGCGGTGTTGGCCAGATTGATCGGCGACAGAAAGCGCGGATTGATAAGCGCAACGATCGCGCCGACCACAAGGACCAGTAGTGCGAGCCCTATATCCTTTTTCTGCATCGGCTGGCCTTTCGTTACTATCCAACGGCAAGACGGAGGATGTTTTCCTCGGTCAGTTCATCAGCGTTCAGTGTACCGGCGATTTTCCCTTTGCACATGACCGCAACACGATCGGATACGCCGATGACTTCTTCCATGTCGCTCGAAATCATAAGGATTCCAACCCCTTGTTTGGCGAGAGCCTGCATGAGTTGATAGACTTCCGCCTTTGCGCCGACGTCGATCCCGCGTGTGGGTTCGTCCAGTATGACAACCTTGGGATTCATCGCCAGCCATTTGGCGAGAACGACTTTTTGCTGATTGCCGCCGGAAAGTTCGGCCACGGCGCGCGAAAGATCGACCACCTTGATCGCCAGCTGCTTTTGCGAGGCTTCGGCAAGCTCCCATTCGCGGCGCCGGTCAACGACGCCGAACCGGGACAGCGCCGGCAGATTTGGCAAGGCGATGTTATTCGCTATCTCAAAGTCCAGGAACAATCCCTCTTCTTTGCGATTCTCAGGCACCAGACACAGACCCCGCTCAAGCGAGGCAGCTACTGACGAGGCGGGGAGCGGTTCACCGCACAAAATCACCTCGCCGCCCAGCATGGGATCGACCCCGAAGGCGGCGCAGGCGAGTTCGGTCCTGCCAGCGCCAACAAGACCGGCCAGTCCGAGAATCTCCCCGGCGCGCACGATCAGATTTACGGCCTCGTCGGGAAATGCGCGCGTTTTCACACCGCGAAATTCAAGCGCCGGAACACTGGCCCGATGGTCGTATTTTTCGTAAAACTGCTCGATATCGCGACCGATCATCATCGATACCATGCGGTTTTTCTCAATCGCGTCTCCAGTGAGTTCGCCGACATTCCTGCCATCTCGAAGGACCACGACGCGATCGGCTATCTCTTCAACCTCGGCCAGCCGGTGGCTGATAAAAAGTATTGCGACCCCTTGGGATTTCAGTTGCCGCACGATATCGAGGAGGCGTTGTGTTTCGCTGAGCGTGAGGCTGGATGTCGGCTCGTCGAGAATGACGAGCCGCGCGTTCATCGACAATGCGCGCGCGATTTCCAGAAGCTGCTGTTCGGCGAGCGATAAATCCGCAACCGAATCATGCGGGCCGAAGCGTGTGCCGAGCATATCGAGGATAGGCTGCACGTGGTGCGCCATCGTCCGCGTGTCGAGCACCTTGAGCGGACCGGTCGTTATCTCGCGTCCAAGCAGAATATTGCCAGCAAC
Source organism: uncultured Hyphomicrobiaceae bacterium (assembly GCA_964407125.1). Taxonomy (GTDB): domain Bacteria; phylum Pseudomonadota; class Alphaproteobacteria; order Rhizobiales; family Rhodomicrobiaceae; genus JAHQVI01. The sequence continues at coordinate 2,338 of CAYOUP010000147.1, forward strand.
GTCCAGATTGGTGAAGTGATTGAGTTCCTGGTGTACGAAGGCGATGCCGCGCTCGGTCGCCTCGACGGTCGTCAACTCGGTCAGCTGTTCGCCGTCGATTTCTATGGTGCCCCGGTCCGGCGCAATCGCGCCGCCGAGTACCTTCATCAGAGTGGATTTGCCGGCGCCGTTTTCCCCGATGAGGCCAACCACCTCGCCGCCGGCGATGGACAGGTCCACATCCTGCAGAGCAACAACGCCGGGGTACACTTTCGTTACGCCGGAGAGCCTCAATTCGATCGCATTGTTGAGACGCTGTAGCATTGATCAGGCGCTCTCGCTTCGTCCATCATAGAACTGCACGGACAATTTGCCGTTGTCCGTGCAGCTACGTCAAAGGCGGGGGAGGTACCGTCTATCCGCCAATACGTTCCTTTAACTGCTTTTCAAACGCATCGACATTGGCTTTATCGATGACCTTGGTCGGAACGATTATGAGGCCATTCTCGGGAACGCCTGACTTGTCGCCCTCAAGATAGCTGGCCATCAGCTTCATGCCCTGATATCCCCACTGGTAGGGATCCTGAACAACCGTTCCGGCAAATGAGCCTTCACGCACTGCACCGAGCGTGATCGGGTCTTCATCGAAAGCAATCACTGTGATTTCACCGAGTTTGCCAGCCGCCTGGAGTGCCTCGTAGATTTTTGGCGGGTTATAGGAATAGAAACCGACCATGCAGTTAATTTCAGGGTTAGCTGCGAGAACATCGTCGACATTGGAGCGCGCCCGCGCGAAATCGACGTCATCACCACGGACATCGACCAGTTCGATACCCGACCCTTCGACCGCCTTGCGGAAGCCGGCGATCCGTTCTACGGCATTGTCAGCCCCGAGAAAGCCGACAAAGCCCATGCATTTGCCGCCATCCGGCATTGCTTTCTTCGCGATCTCGCCCGCCTGTACCCCGGCGTCAGTATTAGAGGAACCGAGATAGGCGATCCGATCACTCTGGGGCGCATCGCTGTCCGTCGTAAAGAGCGGGATCTGCGCGGCGATCCGGTTGAAGGCATCGGTGGATGTCTTCGGATCGACGGAAGAGATCATGATGGCATCTGTCCCCGCGGCTACGAGGTCATCCATCAGCGCATTTTGCAATGCCGCCGTCCCCTGTGCGGGATATCTGAACTGCAGTTCGTAATTCGGCAGTTCGGCCTGCGCGGCTTTCACGCCTGCTTCCGACAGTTTCCAGAAATCCGATGCAGCGTTCACGACGAAAGCCAGCTTGGGCTTATCCTGTGCCGTGGCCGCTCCACCTGCGAGTGCCACGAGCGCGGTCGCGGCAATAAATGTCTTGAACTTCATTTCTCCTCCCAATTGTCTCTTTTGAGACCTATGCTCATTGTTGAATTCGAAGTGCGCAAGAATTACCGCTAATTAATATCGTACTGATATTATTAGCTATTATTAATGCTTGCGGCTGGCTTTTTCTGCACGCTTTTGACGAACCGCCGGACCCGCAAGTCCGGCGGTTCGATAGTTTGTCAAGTCTAGTTGTCTTTGCAGAATCCCGGATCTTCGCCATTGCAGACATCAAGGCCGGTGTAGAGAGGATCGTCTACCTTTTCGCCATTGATGAGCTGGATCATGACAGTCGGTGCGCGATAGCCCATTTCAAAGGGACGCTGTCCAACCTGTGCATGGCTGCGGCCTTCACGAAAGGCTTTGGTCTGCGGCGGCAAAGTGTCGCCTGCAATGATGATGAGCTTCTTGGACTTGAGCTTATCCATCACCTGATCCGTGACCTGAGTATAGGCTTGCGGGGCGAACTGTGCCCAGCCGCCAACCAGAATGAACGCATCCAGATCCGGATTGGCGATGAAGGTGTCGGCCATCTGCTGGTTGGCAAGGTCGGCCTGGTCATTGGTGAAAACAGGACACCCCTCAATTTCGGTCCATCCATTCTGGCCAGTCAGGCGGTCAATGCCTTTCTCACCGCTGGCTGTGTCGCGGAAACCTTGAGCGCGGGCATTGATGTTATCTGCAGCGACGTTGCCGAGCTGCAGGCAGACGGTGCCGCCTTCAGGCTTAAGTTTCGCCGCCTGTTCGGCCATATCGACGCCCATGAGGTAGTTGTCGGTGCCAAGATATGTTTTGCGCAGATCGCGGTCCTGTTCAAGGAAATCCGCGTCTATGGTCATGACAGGCACGTTGGGAGCAATCTGGCGAATACGGTTTGCCATTGCCGGTGCGTTCGATGGTGAAATAGCGATTGCTGCTACGCCGCTGGAGAGCAGGTCGTCAACAATCTGGACTTCGCCAGACTCGTCAGTAGAGGATGCTGGGCCTGTATAGAGGCACTTGTATTCACTGTCGGCGTTTTCGGACATCCATTTCTTGCAGCCAAGGTTGATCTGCTCGAAGAATGGGTTGTCAAGGCCTTTCACCACGATGGCGAGTGTCTTTTTTTCCTGGGCCATGGCCATGCTGGCCGATAGCGCAAGTATGGCCGATGCGGCGCATAAAGCGATTGTACGTTTCAATATTTCCTCCCTTTGCTTTATTTGTAGGGTCCGGCAGTATCTTTGTTCCGTCCCGGTCCCCAGATTGTGCACGGTCAATGATACGCCCGTGCTCTAAGTCATCTGTGCTCGGTGATCTCCTCCAGCCTGATTCATAAGTAATTTCGTTAATATGCAGCTTCCGTGATTTTTACGCGCCCGGATGCTTATAATGGAATTTACCACTTAATTTTGCGAAACGCCCGGTCTATCGGGCAAGAATACACCTGAATCGTTTCGACCTGCCCCATCAGACGCATCCATTTTCAAGCGCATGGCTGTCTCCGTCTCGTTATTAATGATAATATTTGCATATTTTTTTCGTCAAGTGCTAATTTATATTATCAAGGTAGCGTTGGGTGCTGGTATCGCCGGCGCAAAAAGCCGATAATCGAACCGATAATGATCGGTACAGGGAGGAGAGTGGATGTCGCGACTGAAGTTGCTTGGGATTTCCAAGAATTATGGCGCGATTCAGGCGTTGGATGATGTGTCGCTGGAACTTGCCCCCAGCGAGGTGTTGGGTTTAATGGGCGATAATGGAGCAGGCAAATCGACGCTGGTTAAGATCGTCGCCGGTAATTTCCGTCCGAGCCACGGAGAAATCCGGATCGACGACAAAGTCGTCGAGTTTCACAAACCTCTCGATGCGCAGCGCGCGGGGATCGAGGTTGTCTATCAGGACCTGGCGTTGTGCGATAATTTCACGGCAGCATCGAACGTGTATCTTGGAAGAGAACCTATGCTGCAAGCTGGACCGATCAAGGTGATCGATTATCAAAAAATGTACAGCCGCTCAGCCGAACTTTTCGCGCAGCTCAAGTCTGAAACTCGCCCGCGAGATCTTGTGCGGCGCATGTCCGGCGGCCAGCGTCAGGCTGTCGCGATCGCTCGTGCCCTGTTATCGGAAGCGAAGATCGTGCTGATGGATGAGCCGACGGCAGCGATATCCGTGCGCCAGGTTGCCGAAGTGCTGGACCTGATCCACAGGCTTCGAGACCAGGGCATCAGCATAATTCTGGTCAGTCACCGCATGCCTGATGTCTTCGCCGTGTCCGATAAGATCGCTGTTTTGCGGCGCGGTCATCTGGTCGCCTGTAAACCGACCAAGGACACGTCGCCCGAGGAGATTACCGGTTTGATAACAGGCGCAATCGAGACTGCATGATGGAGGCCGAGATGACACAATCGCTGCAAATGGATTTCGTTCAAAGCCAACATCGTTCGTCTCTATCCAGAATTGCAAACCTTCAGGTATTCTGGGTATTTCTGGCGGCCGTGCTGGCCTGTGTTGCCCTGTCATTTATGACCGACGCCTTCGCAACCGAGCGCAACATCTTCAACGTCGCGCGCAACTTTGCCTTTGTTGCGATCATCGCAATCGGTATGACCGCTGTCATCGCATCCGGCGGTATCGACCTTTCGGTCGGGTCCACAGTCGTTGTCACGGCCATGGTGATCAGCGTGCTCATGGCGGCAGGAAATCCCTTCTGGTTTTCCGCGATCTGTGCGCTTGGAGCCGCACTCCTCGTCGGCTTCATAAATGGTGTGCTTATTGCCTATGCAGGCATGCCGCCATTCGTCGTGACCCTGGGTATGCTGTCCGCCGCCAGGTCTTCTGCGATGGTCCTGTCCGACAACAAAATGATGTGGGAATTCGGGCCGGACCACGATCTCCTGCTCTGGGTTGGAGGCGGGGCGACCTATGGACTGCCGCACCCACTTTATGCCGTGCTGTCTCTGGCAGTCGTGATGACGTTCGTCTTCCGCTGGACCAGATGGGGCCAATACGTCTTTGCAATCGGCGGCAATGAGCAGGCGGCGATACTGACCGGCATTCCCGTCAAGAGGCTAAAGGTCAGCATCTATATGTTTTCCGCCTTTACTGCCGGGATCACGGGCATCCTTATGGCCGGCTGGCTCGGCAGCGTGACCACAAATCTCGGAACGGCAATGGAATTGACCGTGATTGCCGCGGCAGTCATCGGCGGCGCAAATCTTGCAGGCGGTGAGGGCACGGCACTCGGAGCCGTCGTTGGAGCGCTCTTGATCGAGGTCATCCGTAATTCATTGATACTTCTTGGCATATCCACTTTCTGGCAAGGAATGTTTATCGGCACTTTCATTGTGATAGCCGTCGCATTCGATCGGATCAGACATATGAGGACTGACTAATGAATACGACTGGAAATAGGCAGCGATCGGATGAGTTTTGAAGGACGGAGACAGCCGTTGAAACCAACGATGATGGATGTCGCATCGCGAGCCGGTGTCTCGCAGGCTACTGTGTCGCTGGTTTTGAACGGCAGTCCGGGCGCTCGGCTAAGCCAATCGACACGCAAGAAGGTTAAGAAAGCTGCGGACGAGCTTGGATACCAACTGGTTCGGCGTGGACTGAACAAGGCTTCAAGGGATCAGAAAATCATCGGCTTTGTCGCCGATGAACTCACCGCCGATCCCTGGATGCCGCTCGCATTCGACGGCGCGAGAGAGAAAGCGCTTGAATACGGGATCTCCATGACGCTCGCGGTTACACGCGGGGAAGATGTCAGCGGAGACATCGCCTTCGATCACGTGATTCAGCAGCCACTGCTCGGGCTAATCTACGGGACTGTCCTCACCCGCCTTGTCGATCCGCCGAAGGTTCTCTTCGAACGGCCGTCTGTCCTCCTGAATTGCTATGACTCCAAGCGCCGGCTGACCTCTGTTCTTCCCGCGGAACTACTTGGCGGACGTACCGCGACCGAGCGTCTCATCAAGGCCGGGCGACGGCGGATTGGCTTGATCAATGGACAGGAAGGTATCGATGCTTCGCGCGATCGCCTGCGCGGCTATCGTCAGGCCCTGTCAAGCAACGATATTCCTTTCGACCCGGCGTTCGTCTATCCGGGTAACTGGGAACCTTCGGCAGGCTATGAAGGAACGAAGGCTTTCATGAGTCTGGACAATCCCCCAGATGCCATTTTTTGCGCCAACGATATGATGGCGACTGGATGCTATGACGCGCTCAAGGAGATGGGGCTCCGGATTCCGCAGGATATCGCGGTCATCGGGTTCGATGATCGGGAAATCGCCCAGTTCATGCGGCCGCCCCTGACAACTCTGATCCTTCCGCATTACGAAATGGGGGCAATCGCCGCCGAGCTTCTCATCGACTTGACCAGCGGTTTGCAGAACCACCACGACCAGATAAAGGTCGAATGCCATCTCGTGGAACGGGCATCTGTCGAGATGACACAGAGCAATCAAAACAGTTCCGGCATGTCGGCAATGGAGGCATCAAATACACGTTAGAGCGTGTCGCGGCGAATAGTATTCGCGCGAAACGCTTTAATTGTCTGTTTTCGCATGTCTTTTACCCTAAAATCGGTGCCCACTTTTCCTCTCGCCAGCCCGCTCTAAAGATAGGAAAGGATCAGATAGGCACCAAGCATCACGGTCGTCCAGAACGCCATCGTTCCGGTCGGCCATGAGCGGCCAAATATGCCTTCCGGGCCGTGATGGTTGTGAAGGCGCGCATTGAACGATCGGGCGCCGCTGCGGGCAAGACCGGTGATTTGCGCCCAGGTCCAGCTTGCCGCAGCATCAAGCCCCATAAGCAGCCGGTAACCGGGACGCCGATAGAGCCAGTCGA
>CAYOUP010000148.1:0-8452 GCA_964407125.1 uncultured Hyphomicrobiaceae bacterium
CTATATTCATAACAATTATCTCGACCATCGCGATTTTGAGAGCAAGCGAATCAGGCGTTATGGCTCCCCTGCTTCAACTTGTCACAAATACGGACGGTGCGCCCAACAACGCCATGTATTCTTGCCTGACCGGCATTTTGTGCGTTTTTCTGGATTACGCTCCCGATTATTTGATCTTCTTTAATTCCGCAGGGGGTGATTTCAGTGTATTGCAAGGTAGCCTAGCAATTACTCTTCTTGCAATTTCCGCGGGAGCTGTTTTTATGGGCGCGGATACATTTATAGGGAAATTACAGAAAATTACGGTGAATTCCAGTGAACAACGCCATGGAATTCCCATGCCCGGTTTTTGGATGCTCGGGCTGATCGACACTATTTCGGATGCCGTTGTTCAGTCTGGATATATATCTATTTTTTGTGTGTTTAATCGTGACGTGCCCAATATAGTGTTAAGCGGCCATATTCAAACTGATGTGGAGCATAACTGCGCAATTTTATGAAGGCGTAATAGAAGAGGCAGTAATCGATTACATAAAATCTGTGAATTTGATCTGGCCAATGCGTGTTGTGCATTTTTGCCGCGTTTATCATATTGATTCTATATCGTTGGATACAATTTGGATAATGAATTCAGATAACGCTTTCTTGATAAAATCACCTGGTTTTTAAAAGTTGTGTAATTTCATAGGAAATATTTTCACGCATTCTGTGTGTTGATTGCGTCGTTTTACAACATTAATAAATTCATTTTGATAAACGAGCTTGAAGATGAATTTTCTGTAATGAAATTACTCAGAATTCAGTGAGAATTTTTTGCATTAGAACAGTTTTTCTTGAACTAAAGCAATTTATGAATATTATGATGTTCAAAGAGAGCATTATAGACTGCTTCTTTTCAAATCCACCCTAATGGAAAACAGAAGCAACGCGATCTTTGTCTAATTAGCCTTAGATGACCGTACGAACCGAACTCCGGTTTGGTTACGGATGATACAAAAGAAAACAATGAAGTCCGATAAAGGACATCAGGAGACCACACATGATCGATATGAAGTCGGATAATAATGAGCTGGTTGAACTCACAACAACCATCATTTCCGCTTACGTAAGCAATAACACAGTAGTAGCCGGCGACCTCCCCACGATCATCGGCGATGTACATGAGGCGTTGTCGCGCGCATCTGTGAATGCCAGCCAGCCACCTGTGGAAGAGTTCAAGCCGGCCGTTCCAGTCAAGCGTTCGGTTACACCTGAGTACATAGTCTGCCTTGAAGACGGTAAGAAGTTCAAATCGCTCAAGCGTCATTTGCGCACGCACTACAACATGTCGCCTGAGGAATATCGCGAGAAGTGGGGCCTCCCGCATGACTATCCAATGGTTGCACCGAACTACGCTGCTGCCCGTTCTGCGCTGGCCAAAAAGATGGGTCTTGGACAGCGCCGCAAGTAGCTTGCGGTTAGGGAGATATTTTGAAAACGCCTCCACCATCCGGTGGAGGCTTTTTCTTTGGTGCAGATGGCAAGTAGGTCATTCTGCATACCGTGCCGGGCGTTGCAATTGCCGCCGGCCCCGCAGCCCACAAGCGCTGTCAATCAAGCAGCATTGCTCTGCTGCTGTGCAGATGAGAAGCCGGAGCGAATATACCGCGCCATCTCCTGCGCAATTTCGCTCGATCCGCTTCTTGGCTGGAGCAGGTTGATATAGAACACCGGCAAGGCAGGTAACCCCTCGGACTGCCCAAGAATTTTCAGATTGGCAGGCACGGTCGATGTCAGCATTGGTGCGATGGCGAGATCTGCCTCGACGGAGGCGCAATAGGGACCGAAATCCGAGGTTTCGCAGGTCAGCCGCCAATCGATCCCCATCTTGCCGAGCGCTTCCATTGCCGGCGGCCGGAACGTGCATTGCGCATCACCGAAAGTGACGGCAAGCGGCCTCTGTCGGTAGGTCTCGCCGTCATGCGCGCCGACCCAGACGAGTTGATCTGGCATGAGAAGTTGATTGAGCTGCCCCGGATTGGCGTCCGTGGTCAGCGTCATATCGACTTCGTTCGCATCCAGATACTGGCGCAGATGGTACGAGGCGGCGCAGACAAGCGTGATGCGCACGCGCGGCCAATGCTTGTGAAAACTTTTCAGGATCGGCGGAATGAAGGGGTGCATCAGGTCATGAGGGACGCCGAGCTTGATCTCGCCTTCAAAATCCGGCGAGGACATCATGCCCCAGACTTCATCGTTCAGCGCCAGCATGCGGCGCGCATAGGCAACGAGACGTTCCCCGCATGGTGTTAGCGCGGGACGTTTGTTCTCACGTGTAAAGATTTGCGTGTCGAACAGCTCCTCAAGTCTGCGAATCTGCTGGCTCACTGCGGCTTGCGTCAGGTTCAACATGCGCGCCGCACTCGTCATTCCACCTGTTTCAGCAACGGCAATCAGGGCCCGCAGAAGGGCTAAGTCAATGGTACGCCTCATAAACGCGCTCCATAATGAATTCTAATGCATGTGATTATAAACATTCATTTCCGTTATGCAACATTTACGACTAAATAGATATTGCGAGCGCATCGCAATAATCAAGATGGTCATGAAGGAGTATGGCTGATGTTAATGAAGCCAAACATGTATGATGCGCAGTTCCGTAAAGAATACACGATATCACGACAGGACGATATCGGTGTTCTTGGGAATATTGTGCAGAAAGTCGAAGCCTATCTGGAGACACGCAGGGAACGCAGGGAGCTGCTTGCCCTCAATGACCAGATGTTAGGGGACATCGGCATCAATCGTGCCGAGGCAGAACAGATCGCGAGCAAGCCCTTTGACTGGTTTGCGGATAATGCGAAGAAATAGGAAATGGTCCCGTATGATTTTTTAGCCCGGGCGGTATGAGCAGCCGCCCGGGCTTTTCATTTATGAGCCGCAAATATCGTAAGCGGCAAGCGCAGCAAGGTTCACGAGATCGCTGTCCGTCGCACCAAGCGAGGCGATCTGGACCGGTTTCGATATCCCGACCAGCAATGGTCCCATCACCGTGCTGCCGCCGAGTTCCTCAAGCATTTTCGTCGAAATACTGGCCGAGTGGAAGGCCGGCATGACAAGGACATTGGCCGTGTCCGACAGGCGGCAGAACGGATAGAGCGCCATCGCATCGCGGTTCAGCGCGACATCGGCGGCCATCTCGCCGTCATATTCGAAATCGACACCGCGCCGGTCCAGAATCCGCACGGCTTCCGCGACATGTTCGGCGCGGTCGCCAAGCCTGTGACCGAAAGTGGAATAGGCCAGCATGGCGACACGTGGCTGAAAGCCGAGGCGGCTTGCAACACGGGCTGCTTCGACCGCGATATTAGCGAGTTCCTCCGCTGTTGGCAGTTCGTTGACGGACGTATCCGCGACAAGGACGCTGCGGCCGCGCGAAATGACCAGCGACACGCCGATAACCGTATGCGCCGGTTTTGCGTCCAGAACGGTGCAGACATCTTCAAAGGCCGTTGACCAGTCGCGTGTGGTTCCCGTTACCATGGCATCGGCATCGCCGCAGGCCAGCATGCAGGCCGCGAAAATGTTGCGGTCCGTGTTCACCATGCGCTGGCAGTCGCGGAACAGATACCCCTTGCGCTGAAGGCGGCTGTAGAGAAATTCCGCGTAGTAGGTGTTGCGCTCCGAAAGCCGGGCGTTCTGGATTTCGATCTCGGAACGATAGGCGACACCGCTGCCGAGAAACGCTTCCTTTACCTGGCTTTCCTGCCCCACAAGGATCGGAGTGCCAAGTCCGTCATTGAGATAGACATTGGCCGCACGCACGACCTGCTGCTCCTCGCCCTCGGCGAAAACGACCCGCTTCGGGTTCTCGCGGACTTGATGGAAGATCGAGTGCAAAAACGCCGCTGCCGGATCGAGACGCGCATCGAGCTTGGCGCGATAAGCCTCCATATCGACGATCGGTTTCTTTGCGACGCCTGAATCCATAGCGGCCTGGGCGACACGCATCGGAATGCGGCTGATGAGGCGGGGATCGAACGGTGCGGGAATGATGTAGTCGCGGCCATAACGCAGGTGACGGCCCTGATAGGCGGCTGCCACCTTGTCCGGCACGTCCTCGCGCGCCAGCCCGGCGAGCGCCTCCACCGCAGCGATCTTCATCGTATCGTTGATCGTCGTCGCCTGAACATCGAGCGCGCCCCGGAAGATGTAGGGAAAGCCGAGCACATTATTGACCTGGTTCGGGTAGTCGGACCGCCCCGTCGCCATGATTGCATCGTTGCGCACGGTCGCGACGTCCTCCGGCGTGATTTCCGGATCGGGATTGGCCATGGCGAAAATAATAGGATTTTCTGCCATGCTGGCGACCATGTCCTTGGTAAGTGCACCGGCGGCGGAAACGCCGAAGAACACATCAGCGCCTTCCATCGCGTCGGCGAGCGTCCGGGCGGGCGTATCGGCCGCGTGGGCGGACTTCCACTGGTTCATGCCCTGCTCGCGTCCCTGATAGATGACGCCTTTCGTGTCGCACAGAATGGCGTTGTTATGCGGCAAGCCCATGGTTTTCAGGAGTTCCAGGCAAGCGATCCCGGCAGATCCTGCGCCGTTGCAGACGAATTTGATATCCTGCAATTTGCGGTCCGTCAGATGCAGTGCGTTGATCACGCCGGCAGCGGCAATGATCGCGGTGCCATGCTGATCGTCATGGAACACCGGGATATCCATCAGTTCACGGAGTCTCTGTTCAATGATGAAACAGTCCGGCGCCTTGATGTCTTCCAGATTGATGCCGCCGAAGGACGGTCCCAGATAGCGGACGGCGTTGATGAACTCGTCGACATCCTCCGTTCCGATCTCAAGATCGATGGCATCGACATCGGCAAAGCGCTTGAACAGGACCGCCTTGCCTTCCATCACCGGCTTTGAAGCGAGCGCGCCAAGATTGCCAAGCCCCAGAATTGCCGTTCCGTTCGAGATGACCGCAACGAGATTGCCTTTCGCCGTGTAGTCATAGGCATGGCTCGGGTTATTCGCGATTTCCTCGACGGGAACCGCCACGCCCGGAGAATAGGCGAGGCTGAGATCGCGCTGTGTCGAAACCGGCTTGGTCGGAATGATCTCCAGCTTGCCGGGCTTACCCATCTGGTGGTATTGCAGCGCGTCCTGCCGTGTCAGCGCGGTTTGAGCTTGCTTGGACATCTTGATTGTCTTTCTCTCTCCCCACAGATCCGCTTCAACGGGGAGGCTATTGTCATTGGACGTTCCGGAATCCGGTGATTTAGGCACATTTATGGCCATTCTTCCATCTTAGACGCATATGAAGCGCTAAGCTCCCTATATTATTGCTTTTATTAAGCTGAGAGGAATAGCCCCGGTAATTACTGGAAACAAGACGTGTATTTCTCCAGTTGGGCACTTTTCATCCGCTACGGGACCGCGTTATGGATTTCTATCCGGACTGTGTAGGATTTGCATCAGCGTGAGGAAAGGTTGGGGGCAATGAAACAGCGCGCGGGCGTGCAGGTTCTGGCGGAGGACAGCGGCGCCTTCATCGCGGCACGGCGGGAGACCGCCGAAGCGGGCGGGGCAGATCTGGATCTGGCCGGCATGACACCGATGATGGCGCAGTTCATGCGGATCAAGGCCGCCAATCCCGGCTGCCTGCTGTTCTACCGGATGGGCGATTTCTTCGAGCTGTTCTTCGACGACGCCGTTGAGGCATCGCAGGCGCTCGGCATCCAGCTTACAAAACGCGGCAAGCACAAGGGTGACGATATCCCGATGTGCGGCGTGCCGGTCGTGCGCTCCGATGAATATCTGCAAAAGCTGATCGCCTGCGGTTATCGCGTCGCCATTTGCGAGCAGCTTGAAGACCCGGCCGAAGCAAAAAAAAGGGGCGGCAAATCCGTCGTCGAGCGCGGTGTAATCCGGCTCGTTACGCCCGGCACCATTACCGAGGAAACGCTACTCGATGCGGCGGCCAACAATTATCTGACGGCGCTTGCGCCTCTTGGCGGCAGCGATGCGGCTTCGGGCTTTGCTCTTGCGACGGCCGACATCTCGACCGGCGACTGCATGATAGGCTGCTGCGATCATGCCGATCTAGCCGGAGAACTGGCCCGCCTTTCACCGCGCGAAGTGCTGATCGCCGATGAATTGAGCGGCGACAAGGAATTGCGCGCGATCATCAGCTATTGCGGCGCGGCGATGACACCCTTGCCGCAGGCGCATTTCGATGCGCGCTCCGGCGAGGCGGCGCTGAAAGCGGAACTCGGCGTAGCGGCGCTCGATGCGTTCGGGGCGTTCAGCAAGGCCGAACTTGGCGCGATGGGCGCGCTTCTGAAATATATCGAGATCACCCAGATCGGGCAGAAACCGGTCCTGTGCGCACCGCGGCGGCTCGGCAGTGGCGACTATCTTCTGGTCGACGCATCGACACGCGCCAATCTGGAACTGACCCGCTCATTGTCCGGCAGCAAGCAGGGCAGTCTGCTTTCCGCGATCGACCGGACAGTCACCGGCGCGGGCAGCCGGGAACTGGCCGCGCGGCTTTCCAGCCCGCTGACCGTGCCTGCCGCCATCAATGCACGGCTCGATGCCGTCGCATTCCTGAAAGACCGGCAGATGCTGCGGGCGCAGATGCGTGAGACGTTGAAGGGCATGCCCGACATAGCCCGCGCCTTGTCGCGTCTCAGCCTCGACCGGGGCGGGCCGCGCGACCTCGGGGGGATCCGGGACGGACTGCAATGCGCTGCTGATATCGCCGAATTGCTGGCCAAGCCGCTCGCCGCCGATGGGGCGCCGGCGGAGATAGACGGGATTTCAGCGCGCATTAGGGGGAAATTCGGGGAATTACGGGAGAAATTGAGCGCCGCACTTGCCGATGAACTGCCGCATTTCAAGCGTGATGGCGGCTTCATCCGGCGAGGTTTCAATGCTGATCTCGACGAAAACCGCCAGCTCCGCGATGACAGCCGCTCGATGATCGCGAAAATGCAGGCGCGCTATGCCGGGGAAACCGGCATCAAGGGCCTCAAGGTCAAGCACAATAACGTCCTCGGCTATTTCATTGAAACGACCGCCGCTAATGCGCCCGTTCTGCAAAAGCCGCCGCTATCCGAAACCTTCCGGCACCGGCAGACGCTCGCCAATCAGGTCCGCTTCACGACCACGGAATTGGCGGGTGCCGAGGCGAAGATTACCGGTGCTGCCGACCGCGCGCTGGCGATCGAGCAGGAGATCTTTGCCGAACTCCGCGCCGAGGCGATGGGCCGGGAGCGCGACCTCATGGCGTGTTCGCTGGCGCTCGCCGAACTGGATGCCGCCTGTGCGCTGGCTGAACTCGCCGAGGAGCAGAGCTATTGCCGTCCGCAGGTCGATGACGGCAAGGCCTTTGCCATTGAAGGCGGACGCCATCCCGTCGTCGAACAGGCGCTGGCCAGGACGCGCTCGGGGCCTTTCATCGCCAATCATTGCGATCTCAGCCGCGACCGGCTCTGGCTGGTGACGGGGCCGAACATGGCCGGCAAGTCCACCTTTCTGCGCCAGAATGCGCTGATCGCGATCCTTGCCCAGATGGGCAGTTTCGTGCCCGCCGCTTCGGCGCATATCGGCGTGGCGGACCGGCTGTTCAGCCGCGTCGGGGCGTCGGACGATCTTGCGCGCGGGCGGTCCACATTCATGGTCGAAATGGTGGAAACCGCCGCCATCCTCAATCAGGCGACCGACCGCTCGCTGGTCATTCTCGACGAGATCGGGCGCGGAACGGCGACCTTTGACGGCCTCTCCATCGCCTGGGCGACGGTCGAGCATCTTCACGATATCAGCCAGTGCCGCGCGCTGTTCGCCACCCATTATCACGAGCTGACCGCGATGGCGGAAAAGCTGGATAGCGCACTGAATGTGACGGTGTCGGTGAAGGAATGGAAAGACAATATGTGGTTATTACTCTCGACACTTTAAAAAAAATAAATAGTGAAAAGAAAACTGAAATTACCGGTGCTGATAAGGGTAAGCTTTTCCCAAATGATGTTGCAATGCTTGTAAACGATTTCCTGCTTGAACACTTTCCACAAATTATGGATTATAAATTCACTGCTCACGTTGAAGAAGAATTGGATGAGATTGCAAATGGTGAAATAGACTACCATGAAATGCTTGAAGAATTTTATCCACCGTTCAAAGAAAAAGTTGATCATACCATCAAGACTTCTGAAAGGGTTTCAGGTGAAAGAATTCTTGGGACAGATCCGGTTACAGGCAAGCAAGTTTCGGTCCGTATGGCTCGTTTTGGTCCTGTAGCTGCATTAAGTAATCCAAAAGATGAAAATGATACTCCTCACTATTCAGCTCTTCGCAAAACACAAAAGCTGGAAAACATTACTTTCGAAGAAGCTTTGGAATTATTTAAGCTTCCAAGAGTTGTCGGTGAATACGAAGATCGAGAAGTTGTTGCAGCAATTGGCAGGTT
>CAYOUP010000149.1:0-8439 GCA_964407125.1 uncultured Hyphomicrobiaceae bacterium
GTTATCAGATAGGCCAAATTCAGAGCAACCACATTGATGATCGGAGCCCAGGCGTTCGGCAATGCATGCCTCACGATCACTTTCCAGGGGGGGACCCCTTTCAGCCGGGCCATCTCGATGTATGGCGATGCGAGCAGGTTGATGATCGCGGCTCGTGTCATTCGCATCATATGCGCGACCACGACGAGCACCAGCGTCAAGGCGGGCAGGAAGGTTCGGTGAAGCAGATCGAAAAAGCTCATATTGCTGCTGATACTGGCAATCGCCGGAAAATAGCTCGTCTTCACCGCCAGATAGAGTATGAGGATATAGCCGAGGAAGAATTCGGGCGAGGAAATCGATGTCAGTGTCAGGACATTTGCGACACGGTCGAAAATGGAATTGCGCAGAAGCGCGACGATAATTCCGAGTATGATGGCAAGAGGAACGGCGATAACCGCCGCATAGCTTGCAAGGAACAAAGTATTCTCGAAACGCTCTGTGATCGCCACGCTCACCCGTTCCCCTGAGACGAGCGAGACGCCGAAATCCCCCTGCACCGCACCGGTCAGCCATTCCACATATCGCACGGGGGCCGGACGATCGAGGCCGAGTTGATCTCGCATAGCCTGAACGGTTTCCTCAGTCGCTCCCTGACCGAGTACCGCTTCAGCGATATCGCCGGGCAGCAATTCAACAGCGAAGAAGATCAGCACCGAGACGACCAGCAGAGTAACCAGCCCCAGTCCAAGCCGTTTGAAAATAAGACCAAGAATCCCCCCCATAATATGTCTCCATTATCAATGAGCTGACATGATTCTGTCAGCGAAAGCATTGTTATCCATTTCCGAGAACCGCCCCGCTTATGGGAGAATGGCGGGCAGAAGCGTGCCCTGCTGCCGGGAGCGTCACGAAACTCCCGGTAGCAGGAAAGTGCCCAGCGGCCGCAACGGGATTGCCCGAACGGCCGCCGGCTATGTTTCTCAGCTTTCGAACCACCAGCGGCTGGGAGCGCGTGCGCCATCCAGCGTCCAGCTTGGCGCGAGGTTCGCACCGCGCTTGACATTGCTGCGGCGTGCATAGACGAAATTATTGAAAAACGGGATGATGGTGCCGCCATCATCGCGCATCAACACGCACATTTCGTGATACATTTCCGCACGGAGCGAGTTGTCCAACTCCGCCTTGGCTTTCAGCAGCAGTTCATTGAACCGCTCGTTCTTCCAGTGGCTTTCGTTCCATGCCGCATCTTCCTTGTACGCCAGTGTGAACATGACATCCGGTGTTGGACGCGCGCCCCAGGAAACCGCGGTGAACGGCTTTTTGAGCCAGACATCCGAATAGAACCCGTCATTAGGCTCACGGACAACTTTCAGATTGATGCCGGCTTTCTTGGCTTGTTCAGCATACAGAACACACATATCGACAGCGCCTGAGAAGACCGACTCGGCCACGCTGATGCTGACCTCGAGCCCCTCGGCGCCTGCTTTCTTGAGCAGTGATTTCGCCTGGTCCGGATCATATTCACGTTGAGGAATGTCTGATGGCCAGAAAGGCTGGGCTGGCGATAGATGGAAGTCGTTGCCAATCGTCGCGGCGCCGAATGTGATCTTCTCGATGATCTCATTGCGATCAATCGCCAGCTTCATGGCGTTCCGGACATCGACATTATCGAATGGCGGCGTATCACAGAACATCGGCATCGTGATCGCCGCGGCGCTGGGCACATTCTCGACCTCGATATTCGGGTCGCGGTTGAGCAGTGCCAGCGTCTTCAGTTCGATCAGCGAAACAGCATCGACATCACCGGTGACAAGCGCGGTCTGGCGCGCATTCGGATCGTTGAGAACAAGCATTTCGAGCTTGTCGAAATAGGCGCCTTCACCGTGCCAGCCATCATGACGGCTGAGCTGCCAGCTAACACCGAACTCACCACTGTCGATCTTGTATGGACCGGAACCGTCGCCGGACTGCCAGTCGATCGAGCCATCCTCTTTCGCCGGACAGATCGCAAGATGATAGTCGGTCATCAGCCACGGTAGATCGGCATTCCCCGCATTCAGTTTGAAGATGACCGCATCAGTTCCCGATGCGACGACATCTGTAACCGCCGTCAGGAGAGCCTTCGCGGCGGAGGTCGTCTTGTCGCCGCGGTGATGGTTCATGGACGCGATGACGTCTTCCGGCGTTACCTTCTTGCCGCTATGGAACGTGGCTTTCGGATTAAGCTTGAATGTCCATTCAGACGCATCTGCGTTGGATGACCATTCGGTCGCCAGATCGGGACCGAGCGAGCCGTCCGACTCGATGAGGGTCAGATAGCTGCGATATTGGTGGGCCAGGATAATCATCTGGCGTGTAACGTAGGTGCCCGGATCATGCGTGTCACCGGTATTTCCGTCATGAACACCGAAACGGAACGTGCCGCCGCGTGTGGGGGCGGCATAGGCGGATTTGCTCCAGAGCCCGGTTGCGCCTGAAGCTGTCACGCCTGCTGCAATCGCATAATGCATGAATTGGCGGCGTGAAACCCGGCCGCGGCGGGCCTCATCGGCAAGCTTGTCAATTAACGTGGGAACTTTCTTGTCAGTCATGTGACTCCCCTATCGGTCTATTTAGATTTACGGCCAACCATGCGCAACAAAGCTTTCGTCATAGCCGCGCATGTGATCTTCGGTATTTCTTTTGAGGTCGTGGGAGACCGGGACGACTCCGTTGTGTTGGCCTCCTGCTATGCAATGCCGTTCCGGATCGGAAAACGCTCATAAATAAGCTAAGCTTATCTACGATAATACAGGCGATTATGAATTTGCAAACATTGAATGGCTGCCAATGATCGTGGTTGGAAATGTTCCGGTTTTGGTCATGCCGGAACACCAGAAATACAGATTGTATTAAACAATATAGAGGTCGAAAACCCGGCGGTGAAAGCTCACGCAACAAGAAGATTAATCATCACTATACTGCATAGTTCGTTTTTTACTTTTGTCTCTCTATATCGGAACAAATTTACAGATTTTGGAGCATACTTGTCCGGCTCTTGATCGTGGTGGAGGGGCGAATGGCTGAACTTGATTGGCACGCCGAGCGTTCGGATCTCGCCAATCTGGCGCAACTCGACGCACCGCCTCCGGAAGACGTCGACGAACCGGCTGTTCGGGCTTACCGGCTTGGCCGGGTGCGCGGCGAAATGGCGAGGCGCGGGATTGCGGCCTGTATCCTGAGTGATCCGGTGAATATCCGCTATGCGACCGGCACGCGGAACATGCAGGTCTTTACCAGCCGCAATACGCCGGCACGGTATGTATTGCTTACTGAGAATGACTGCATCCTCTACGATTTCACCGGCTGCGGGCATCTCGCCGAGGGGATCGAGACGATAACGGAGATACGCCCCGCCTTTACGGCAAGTTTCGTCGCCTCGGGGGAAAAGATTGCCGAGGCAGAGACGCGCTGGGCCGCGGATATGGCTGATACGATCCGCGAATTGGTCGGCACGGATGTGACAGTGGGGATGGAGCGCATGAATGCCGGTGCAGCGATCGCGCTTGCCAAACAGAGTTTCCATATCGTTGACGCGCAGGCCCCGGTCGAGATTGCCCGCTCAATCAAATCGGCAGAGGAGATGAAATGCATTCACGCCTCCCTGCGCGCAACGGAAGCAGGCGTACACAGGCTGCGTGCCGCCATCCGCCCTGGGCTGACCGAGGCGCAACTCTGGTCTGTCCTGCATCAGGCTGTCATTGCGCAAAATGGCGACTATATCGAAACGCGGCTATTGAATTCCGGCCCGCGCACCAATCCCTGGTTTCAGGAGACGAGCGCGCGGAAGATCGGCGAGAACGAGCTGATCGCGCTCGATACCGATGTTGTCGGCTGCTACGGTTATTACTCGGATTTCTCCCGCACCTTCCATTCCGGGCCGAAGAAGCCGACGGCCACGCAACGCGAACTCTATCGCTACGCCTATGAGCAGGTTCACCACAATATGGACATCCTGCGGCCAGGGATGAGCTTTCGCGACTATGCCGAGAGCGCTTGGGACATCCCCGAACGGTTTTTCGTCAATCGCTATTACCTGTCAGCGCATGGATGCGGGATGACGGGCGAATATCCCTATCTTTATCACCGCGCCGACTTTCCATCGTCCGGCTATGACGGCGAGATCCTGCCCGGCATGACACTCTGTATAGAGAGTTTCATCGGCAAGGAGCGCGGGCGCGAAGGAGTCAAGCTGGAACAGCAGGTGCTGATCACGGAGACCGGCGTCGAATTGCTGAGCCGGTTTCCTTTTGAAGAGGACTTGCTGTGAGCCTCAGCCTTCGATGCGGCCGATAACGCTCATGCAATCGCCGATCTTGATGAGGCCGGGGAAATGCCGCCCTGCGACGATCCCGCTCTGACGGGCGCGATATTCAACCGGATTTACGCCGGTACGATCCAAGGGCCAGACTTGTGCAACGAGCTGTCCCTCCTCGACAGTCGTGCCGAGATCGGCCAGCGGCTCGAATAACCCGTCATGCTCTGAGAAAAGAAAGCAATTGTCGCCGGTAATGTCGAGGTTGACGCTCGGTGCGGTCTCCGGCTCACCAATGAGAATTTCCGCATGAATGAGAATGTTGCGGATGCCTTTCTTGGCGATGGCTATGGAGCGTGCCGTTGCGCTGCCGCCGCCGTTAAGCTCGGTCGAGACGAAGGTCTTGCCCTGCTGCTCGACCGCCGTGTCATACATGCCGACACTGTCGATTTCCTCAAGCATCGCCGAATATGGAGCATTGAACGCGCGCATCGCGGCAGCGCACGCGGCTTCCTGCGTCTTGTCGGGCAAGACGTGAGCAGCGGCGAAGGGGATAAAATCGAGGCTCTTGCCGCCGGAGTGGATATCCAGAACGATATGGGCGAGCGGAATGAGCGTGCTCTGAAAATAATCGGCAATTTTCTCCGTGGCCGTCCCATCGGACTTGCCGGGAAAGGTGCGGTTGAGATTGCATTTGTCGATGGGGGATGTCCGCGTTGCGGAGCGAAAGGCCGGATAGTTGAAGGCCGGGACGATGATAACGCGCCCGTTAATGTCACTCGGCTTCAGACTGACGGCAAGATTTTGCAGCGCGACCGGCCCCTCATACTCGTCGCCATGATTGCCGCCGGTCAGCAACGCGGTCGGGCCGTCGCCATTCCGGATGACGCAGATCGGGATCATGATGCAACCCCAGGCAGAATCGTCCCGGCTGTAGGGCAGCCTGAGAAATCCGTGATACACGCCATCCTTGTCGAACGGGATCGTCGGCTTGATCGGATTTTCCTGCATGGCGCTCAGTCCTTGACGAAAAGTTTGCGCGGCACATTGGCGAGACATTCTGGCTCTTTCTTGCCAATGACAATGCTTTCGGTGATCTCGAACCCCCAATTCTCCATCCACAGCCCGGTCATGAAATGAAACGTCATGTTCGGCTCCAATACCGTCTTATCGCCGGGACGCAACGACATGGTCCGCTCACCCCAATCGGGCGGATAGGACAGGCCAATCGGGTAGCCGGTGCGATTATCTTTCACAATCCCATATCTATTCAGCACCGAGAAGAACGCGATCGCAATGTCTTCGCACAGATTTCCGGCGACCGCCTTTTCGAGCCCAGCTTCCATGCCTTCCAAAACGGCCTTTTCGGCATCGAGAAAGGTCTGCGTCGGCTTGCCGAAAAACAACGTTCGCGAAAGCGGGCAGTGATAGCGCTTGTAAACACCGGCGATCTCGAAGAATGTGCCCTCGCCTGTTATCATTTCGGCGTCGGACCAGGTCAGATGCGGCGCGGCGGCGTCCTCCCCGGATGGCAGGAGCGGAACGATGGCGGGATAGTCGCCGCCGGAGCCGATCTCAGGATCATAGCGCAGGCCGGCATCATAGATTTCGGCAACGAGATCGCATTTTCTGAGCCCCGGCTCGGCCTTATCGAGAATGCGCGCATGCATGCGTTCGACGAAGCGTGCCGCCTTGCGCATATAGACCAGTTCCTGTTCCGACTTGACCGCACGCTGCCAGTTGACAAGGCCGGTCACGTCGCAGAATTGCACATTCGGCAGATGCTTTTGCAGCGACGCGAAAGCGGCGGCGGAGAACCAGTAATTGTCCATCTCCACACCGATCCGCGCGTGCGCCCATCCGCGATTCTCGATATGCCGCGAAAGCTCATCCATTGGATGGCGCTCCATCGACTGAACGAAATGATCCGCATAGTCGACAATATTGCCGTGATCCATGAAGCAGGTGCGCTTGGCGCCGTTTGCGTCCTGCCCGCGCCCGAACCAGACGGGCTCGCCTTCTAGACCCAGCAGCACCGCCTGATGCACGTAGAAGGACCAGCCGTCATAACCTGTCAGCCATGCCATATTGGAAGGATCTGAGACGACGATCAGATCGACGCCCTTGTCGGCCATGGCCTGCCGGGTCTTTTCGATCCGGCGGTGATATTCGTCGATGGAGAAATTCAGTGTGGGGCTGGCCATGCTGATATGTACCGGAAAATGCTAGCTGATGAAATCCGTGCCGACACCAGCGGCCTCGGCGCGCCGGCGGGCGAATGTTGCGATGGCCGTGTCCTGAACACCCGTCCCCGTAAGATCGCAGATGGTGATGTCATCGGCAGAGCGGCGGCCAGCGGCAAGCCCCGCCGCGATTTCTCCGAGCTCTGAAAAATGGACATCAGTCGCGACCACGCCCGAGGCTAGCGCATGATGCAACTCGCCGAGAACCTCGGTCTGCGAACGGCGGTCCGGTATATAGATATGGGCGCGTGCGAAGCAGGCGGGCTCCAGTTCGTTCTTGTTATGCTGGTCGGAGCCCATCGCGGTGACATGCTGGCCCGAGCCTAACCAGTTGGCCATGATCAATGGTGCCGTCGCCGGTGTTGTCGTCACGATGATATCCGCCTTGCGGACAGCGCTTTCCAGTTCAGGCGCTGCCATGACCTCGATGCCAAGTGCGGTTGCCATCTCGCTGGCGGCGGCTTCGGCTTTCGATACATCCCGCGCCCAGATCATCGCCTTGCTTATCGGGCGAACCAGGCAAAGCGCCTTGAGCTGCAATCGTGCCTGCGTGCCCGCGCCAACAATGCATGCGCTTGATGCATCTTCGCGTGCAACATGCCGGGCGGCAACAGCCCCCGCTGCCGCCGTGCGCACATCCGTCAGATAACCATTATCGAGCAGCAGCGCTTCGACCATGCCGGTCTTGGCCGAAAACAGGATCATCAGACCGGACGTGCTCGGAAGGCCGATCTTCGGATTGTCAAAAAAGCCCGGCGACACCTTGATGGCGAAGCTTTCAATGCCCGGCACGTAGGCGGTCTTGACGTCCACCTCGCCATTATTCGCTTCGATCGCCATCGAGAGGATCGGCGGCATCACGACATTGCCGCCTGCCAGCGCCTTGAATGCGCTTTCCACGCAATCAATAGCTTCAAGGTCCAGATCAATCAGTGAACGGAGATCCGACTCGCTCAGGATCTTTATCTTCGGCATGAAATCAGCTCGCCTCCCTCGCGACATCAACATCCTCGCCCGATATGATGCGGTGATGCAGATGCATGTCGATATTGCCGCCGCTGAGCAGCACCAGAGTCTTGCCAGATGGCCGCAGCTTGCCACTCAGCAATGCAGCTATTCCGACCGCGCCAGCGCCTTCCATAATCTGGCGTTCTTTCCAATAGGCATGTCGGATGGCTTCGGCGATCTCACGCTCATCGACGAGGATAATTTCATCGACAAGGTCGCGCACCATCTGGAAAGTGTAGCGGTTTTCAAGACCGATTCCGCCGCCGAGCGAATCCGCAAGCGTCGGAAGTTCCTCGACAAAGATCGGCTTTCCGGCCTTCAGGCATTCATGCATCGCAGCGCCGCGTTCCATCGAGATGCCGATCACGCGAATATCCGGTTTCTTCGCCTTGAGCGCCGCCGCAATGCCGGAAATCAGTCCGCCGCCTGACAATTGCACCAGAACGGTCTCGATATCGGGCAAATCTTCGAGCATCTCCAGCCCGATCGTGCCCTGACCGGCGATGACATCGGCATGATCGAAGGGGGGGATCATGGCCATGCCTTCTTCGCGAACGAGCCGGTCGACTTCTTCCTGTGCATCATCCTGCGACTTGCCGATGATGCGAACCTCCGCGCCAAGCGCCTTGATGGCATCGACCTTGTTCTGCGGCACGAGGCTCGACATGGCAATAATGCAGCGTAGCCGGGCATGGCGCGCGGCATGGGCGAGACCACGACCATGATTGCCGGTCGATGCGCCGACGACGCCATGCTCTTTGGCATCCTCGCCCAGACTGAGGATCGCATTGGATGCGCCACGCAGCTTGAAACTCCCGGTCATCTGTAGATGTTCGAGCTTGAGATAGATCGGCGCACAGGTCAGTTCGGACAGATCCGGCGAAGGGACGACCGGCGTGTGCCACACCATAC